>CABTAA010000024.1 GCA_902482615.1 uncultured Collinsella sp. | reverse complement strand
TTCTCCAAATAGGATTGCTGCGAGGGCGTCAGGTCGTCGTCAAAAATAACGACATCGGCATCCATGCGATGCACCAGGCCGCACAGCTCTTCAACCTTACCGGAACCGATAAACGATTTTGGATACGGCTTAACCAGACGCTGTGACAAACGCGCCACGCACTGGGCGCCAGCCGTATGGGCCAGGCGCTCAAGCTCGTCAAGCGAACGATCGAGCGGCCACGCATTGTCGCGCCACTCAACACCAACTAATATGGCACGCTCGGGCTCGGGTGCCGTGGGAACAAGGGGGAAGCGGGCCATTAGGCAGCCTCAATACAATGCAGGATGTCCTCAACGACCTCATCGATCGTAAACTCGTCCATATCGAACCACACGATGCGGTCATCGCGTTTAAACCACGAAAGCTGACGTTTGGCATAGCGACGCGAACGCATCTTGATGAGTTCGCGAGCCTCATCCATAGAAATCACGCCATTGAAAGCATCGATGATCTCTTTATAGCCAATTGCCTGCATCGAAGTCAGGGCATCTCCCAGCCCCTGATCCATAAGACCGCGAACCTCATCAACAAGACCCTGCTCAAACATCAGATCGACGCGCAGATTAATGCGCTTGTAGAGCACCTCGCGATTACGCGTCAGACCAAACCATAGAGCATGATAATGCTCGCGCGGAACACTAAACTGACTTTTTTGCTGTGCATAGGAGATACCATCATCATGCATCTCGAGCGCACGAATCACACGGCGCACGTTATGGGGATGAATAACAGCAGCCGATTCTGGGTCGCGCTCGGCAAGCAGCGCGTGCAGCGCTTCCTCGCCTATGCGCTCGGCAAGATCCTGATACCCCGCGCGACGATCGTCCTCAAGCTCGCCCGAGGGAAAGTCCATCTCATCGAGAGCGGCCTTGAGATACAGCCCCGTACCTCCGCAAAAAACCGGCAGGCAACCCGAACCAAGGAGACGTTCAACATGCGCGCGAGCGTCAGCCTGATAAAGCGCAGCAGAATATGCCACACCCGGCTCTACAATGTCGACGAGACGCAGCGGCGCCGTACACTCATCGGGCGTCATCTTTGCAGTACCGATGTCCATGCCGCGATAGATTTGCATCGCATCGCACGACAGCACTTCGGACGAAAGACGAGCGGCCAAACGGTCGGCAACATCACTCTTACCAACCGCCGTCGGACCGACGATCGCAACGGCGGAAAGACCTGCCCCGGAAGAAACCATTAGCGCGGCTCGCCCACAACGGAGCCGGACAAATACCAGGTCTTGGCAACGTCAACGTCAACATCAACGATCTTGCCAACAAGCTGATCGATGCTGTAGCCCTCGGGGATGGGCGCATGAACGGTCTGATTCTTAGGACTCTTGCCCAGCAGGACCGCGTCGTTCTTTTTACTCGTTCCCTCAATGAGCGCCGGAACCACAGCATGAAGCTCGCCCTGGTTATACTCGTGTGCCGTGGTCTCGATAACCTTAACCAGGCGGTTGAAACGCTCGAGAATAACCTCATGCGGCGTAGGATCGTCAATCTCGGCGGCCGGGGTACCAGCGCGCTTGGAATAGATGAAGGTATAGGCCTGAGCATAGCGGACCGTCTCGGCAAGTGAGAGCGTCTGCTCAAAGTCTTCTTCAGTCTCGCCCGGAAAGCCAACGATAATGTCAGTGGAGAGCGCGATATCGGGCATGCGATTGCGGATGCGATCGACCAGGCCCAGATAGTCCTCGCGTGTATAACGGCGATTCATCTCTTTGAGGATCCGTGTCGAACCTGACTGGACGGCCAGGTGCAGCTGCGGCATAACGGCAGGCGTCTCGGCCATGGCGTCGATGGTCTCGGGGAGAAGATCCTTGGGATGCGAAGACGTAAAGAAGATGCGCTCCACACCCGTATCGCCCACGGCACGCAGCAGATCGGCAAAACGCGGCTTGCCAAACAGATCGCGACCATATGAGTTAACGTTTTGGCCCAGCAGCGTAATCTCACGCACGCCCTGGCGCACCAAACCGGTCACCTCGTCGACAATCTCCTCGAAGGGGCGGCTCTTTTCGCGACCGCGCACGTACGGCACGATGCAATAGGTGCAGAAATTATTGCAGCCCGTCATGATAGGCACCCAGGCGTGATACTGGGTCTCGCGATGCCACGGCATGCTCATGGCATCCGTATCCTCATGCTCATTGGTGCGGATATGACGCTTGCCGTCAAGGAACGCCTCGGCAATGAGCTCGGCCACATGCGCAATGGAATGCGTGCCAAAGATAACATTGACGTTATCGACGTTGGTGAGCAGGCCCTCGCCATCGCGCTGCGCGATGCAACCACCAACGGCAACCACGCGCTTGCCCGAAGGCGAAGGAGGCAGGCTTTTGCAGGAATTGCACTGACCGTACAGGCGAGTATCGGCGGCCTCACGCACGCAGCATGTCATGAAGACAACGATATCGGCATGCGCGGGATCGAGCGCCATGAGGCAGCCATACGAATCAAGCAGACCGCTCACACGCTCGGAGTCGTGCTGATTCATCTGGCAGCCAAAGGTGCGGATAAAGTAGGTTTTACCAGCAAGAATATCGCGTACGGAACGCTGATCCATGTGCATAAGTCCTAACGTTGGGGAGCGAAACGAGACAAGCAGAAGCTATGCCACAGGCTTAACATCATCCATGACGACGTTATCCATAGCAGCTCGATTGATCTGGTGAACGTAGATAGAAAGGCGGATGGCCGTGCGCGACTCCCCGTTAATGAGGATGTCGGAGAACACGGGCGCGCAGGAAATATCAAAACCGGTTGGAATCAAAAAACCGCGCGCGATAGCCACGGCCTTAATGGCCTGGTTGACCGCACCGGCGCCGACACACTGGATGTTGACGGGTACACCATCCTTGACCATGCCGGCGATGGCGCCGGCAACGGACGCGGGCGATGATTTGCTTGATACCTTCAGGCAATCCATGAAGAAACTCCTGCGTTTAAAAGTACGTTTTAACTGCAATAACTGTATCGTACCGAGTGGACTCGGTAAAGGCACTATTCCTCTTTGGCAAGATCGAAAGTCACAGTGATTCGATCACGCGAAACACGAATCTTTGGGTCGCCGCAAAGGTTGAGATAGTACCGGGCGGCAAGGTCATTAAAGTCGCGCTCCACAGCACGCGAAAACTGTGCCATGTCATCCTTGGCAATACGTAGCCCGCGACGATCCTTCGCAAGATCGACAGGAGCCGGCGCATGCGAGGACGAATCACGCTCGCGCAGCAGACGCGCAGTCACACCGCGAACGGGCTTAATCTGCCCCGCCAAAATACGATGGGCCGTGCGCTCGGACATCTCAAGACCCAAGCCCGAACAGATACGGATAAAGTCCTCGGCATCAGAGGCAAGGCCTAAACGGTCGACAACCGGAAGCTCGCTCTCGTCATCAATAAACAGAAGACGAGACGTATCGAGCCTACTTGACGCCTGAGCATAAAGGGTTGCGGCAATCTCAGACGGAGAACCAAGATAGACATCGCAACCACGCAACTCCTCGAGCGCAAACTCACAAGCAGCGCGAATAATATTATGCGGACCGCGAGCACAGACATAACGTCCGTCCTCATCCTTGACGGCCTGGGGCCAGCTGGACTGATCGGCACGCTCACTGAGGCGATCGGCCGCAACGCTCACCTTAAAGACCGAGCCAAGATCGACACCTGACGTGACCACACGGGCCTCGTCGGTGTTCTGCTTGATCGAAAACAATGCCATGCCACGACCGTGAACGCCCCAACGGTCCATCTTCATGCTCTCGAGCTTGGAGGTAACGCGGGCATCGAAGATTCGCTCTTGCATATCCTGCGGAACGCCCGAACCGTTATCCAGAAAGACTAGCGTGCGGACACCATCTTCCTTGGTCGTAGCGAGATAGACTTTGTCGGCGCCGGCATCGCGAGCATTACGGAGCATTTCGATGACGATATCCTCGACATGCTGAATGTCGTGTTTTGCCTGACGCCGCTCGGCCTCCGAAACGCGGAGGCGGACATACCCCTCGCCAAGGTTCTCCTCGACGCGAAGGTTGCCCTCCCCCGACATCGACGCGATAAATGAGATGAGCTCGTTCGCGTCACTCATGTTATTTAGCGATATCGACAGCGCGGCTCTCGCGAATCACGACGACGCGCACCTGACCGGGATACTCCATCTCTTCCTCGATCTGATGGGCGATATCGTGAGCCAGGACCGTGGACTGGGCATCGGAGATCTTGTCCGGCTGAACCATGACGTGGACCTCGCGACCAGCCTGCATGGCATAGGTACGCTCGACGCCATCATGGGAGTTGGCGATCTCCTCGAGCTTCTCAAGACGCTTGATGTAGTTCTCGGCAGACTCGCGACGGGCACCGGGGCGAGAGGCAGAGACAGCATCGGCGGCCTGTACCAGGACATCGAGCACCGTGTTGGGGTCGACGTCGGCATGGTGAGCCTCGATAGCGTGGACGATAACGGGCTTCTCGCCATAACGGCGGGCAAGCTCGGCGCCGATGACGGCATGCGGGCCCTCGACGTCATGGTCGATTGCCTTGCCCAGGTCGTGCAGCAGGCCGGCGCGCTTGGCGGTCACAACGTCCAGGCCAAGCTCGGAAGCCATCACGCCGCACAGATCAGAGACCTCGAGGGAGTGCTGAAGCACGTTCTGACCAAACGAGGTACGGTAGCGCAGGGCACCAAGGGTCTTGACGATCTCGGGGTGCAGGTCGTGGATGCCGGTATCGAAGGCAGCCTGCTCGCCAGCCTCGCGCACGCGCTGCTGAACCAGGTCGGCAGCCTTGTGATACATCTCCTCGATGCGGGCGGGGTGAATGCGGCCGTCGGCGATGAGGTTCTCGAGGGCAACACGGGCGGTCTCACGACGGACCGGGTCGAAGCTCGAAAGAACGACGGTCTCAGGCGTGTCGTCGATCACGAGGTTGACGCCGGAAACCTGCTCGAAGGTCCGGATGTTGCGACCCTCACGACCGATGATACGGCCCTTGAGGTCATCAGAGGGAATGTGCACGGAGGTAACGGTGACCTCGGCTGTGTGGTCGGCAGCGCAGCGCTGAATCGCCAGGGACAGAATCTCCTGGGCGGTCTTGTGGCACTCGGCGCGAACCTGCTGCTCGGACTCGCGAATGATCGTGGCAGCCTCGTGGGTGACCTCGCCGCGAACCTTATCGAGGAGCTCCTTGTGGGCGTCCTCACGGGTCAGGTCGGCGATACGCTCGAGCTCGGAGGTCTGCTTGGCGCAGAGCTCCTCAAGCTCGCGGGAGCGCTTCTCGACCTGACCGGCCTGGCTGGACAGCTGGTGCTCACGCTTGTCGAGAGCGTCGTTTCGGCGATCAAGGGACTCCTCGCGCTGCATCACACGGTTCTCGAGCGTACGAATCTCGCTCTTACGCTGCTTGTCCTCGGCCTCGGCGGCCTGCTTGTTCTTGATGATCTCCTCTTTAGCCTCGAGCAGAGCCTCTTTTTTGAGGGTCTCGGCCTGACGCTTAGCATCACCGATCAGGGACTCAGCCTGTGCGTGTGCCGACTGGATCTTTTCGTCGGCCTCGTGAAGACTACCCTGCTTGGCGGTGCGCATGTAGGCAATGGCGGCGATGGCACCCAAAACGATGCCAACGAGCGCTGCGATGATAGGCATGCTCACTCCTTTTTATGGATTCGTTACACAACAAAGCGAACCGTCCTTACGAACGGCTCGCGACATTTGAGTAATATGGGCGCAGCTTATGCGGGTCGGATACAGATAAACATATAAACAAACTCATCACAGATGAGCACATATCACAAAGCAAATGACAGTGTTTATCGTACGTTGAACCACAACAACTGTCAAATAAATGGCCCCGGCACGGCGGCTAAAACGCGGTGAACGGCAGGGCCACAAAACGCATACGCCTAAACCGCACATTCCTCGCGTTCGGCATCGAGACGTGCCTTAACGGCATCGGCGGCGATGTGATACGAGAAGCCCTTGCCCATCAAAAACCGAACCAGTTTTTCGAATCCGCGCGTCTCTGGAACGCGCCGCTTGGCGAGCAGGGCTGACGCACGCGCCAAATCGTCTTCGACGGCAAAATAATCCTCGGGATAACCGGGAATGTCATCGAGCACAACATGACGGCGCTTGAGCTCTGTCTCGATTTTGCGCTGTCCCCAACCGCGCCGCTTGCGCTCCTCGATAAAGTACGAGCAAAAGCGGCTCTCGTCTAAAAAGTGATACTCGGTGGCGCGCTCGACGGCGAAATCGATCGCGGGCTGGTGAAAGCCGTAGCGAGCCAGCTTGTCACGGACCTCACCCGTCGCATGGTCGCGGCGCGATAGCATCTCGGTCACCATGGTAAGTGCACATTTACGCTCGATGAGCTGCACCGCCTCACGAAAGTTGTCCCATTCACAGGGAAGATCGGGGCGGTTTTTGACATACAGCCGCGCGACCCGCACGGGAATCCAAATGGACCGCTCAAAACCGCCCTCAAGCTCACAATCGATATGTGCGCAAGGCTTTTTGGACGCATACCCGCTCGAGAACGAGGAAGCCGCCTTCTTATCGGGAAAGACGGCCGTGGCCTCGGTCACCGTATAAGACATGAGCGTAACCGCTACTCGTCGTCATCATCGAGCATGGCGGAACCATCGATGGCGTAAAGCTCGTCAAACTCCTCAGGCGCAGGCTGATCGGTCAGCTCGACCTCGGACGGAGCATCGTCATCAAACTCAAGTCCACAGGCAAGGCGGACCTTATGCTCAATCTCGTCGGCACAATCGGGGTGTTCGCGCAGGAACGCCTTGGCGGCCTCGCGACCGTTGCCGAGCTTATCCTCGCCATAGGCAAACCAGGAGCCCATCTTCTTGCAAATGCCGCACTCGACAGCCATGTCCAGAATCGAGCCCTCCTTAGAGATGCCCGTACCGTACATGATGTCGAACTCAGCAGAACGGAACGGAGCTGCCACCTTGTTCTTAACGACCTTGGCGCGCACGCGGTTACCGATAACCTCGTCCTTAAGCTTAATGCTGTCGATGCGGCGAATGTCGATACGCACCGAAGAGAAGAACTTAAGGGCGCGGCCGCCCGTCGTGGTCTCGGGGTTGCCGAACATGACACCGATCTTCTCACGCAGCTGGTTAATGAAGATGCACGTCGTGTTGGACTTGGACAGCGAGCCGGCGAGCTTGCGGAGCGCCTGGCTCATCAGGCGAGCCTGAAGACCGACCGTAGTGTCGCCGATTTCTCCCTCGATCTCGGCACGCGGGGTCAGCGCAGCGACGGAGTCAACGACGATGGCATCGATGGCGCCGGAACGCACGAGCATGTCAACGATCTCGAGCGCCTGCTCACCCGTATCGGGCTGGGAAATCAGTACCTCGTCGATATCCACGCCGATGCGCGCGGCATACGTGGGATCGAGCGCGTGCTCGGCATCGATAAATGCCACAACGCCACCCATTGCCTGGGCCTCGGCCAGGATCTCGAGCGAAAGCGTCGTCTTACCGGAGGACTCAGGACCGTAAATCTCGACGATACGGCCGCGCGGCACGCCGCCGATACCCAGCGCGGCATCGAGTGCCAGAGCACCCGTGGGAATGGCCTCGACCTCGAGCTCAGGACCACCGTCGCCGTACCTCATGATGGAACCCTGGCCGAATTTCTTCTCGATCTCGGACTTGGTGGTGGCGATCATCTCATCGCGCTCTTTACCCGTCGTGCGAGCATGAACGGTACGTACGGGACCTGAATTCTTGGCCATGAATAGCCCTCCTCTTAACAACCTGCATCGATAATAAACGAACGGCTGTTCGTGGTCAACCGTTCAGCCCAATCATATACAGGCAGTCTTTCCAAAACCCAACCAAACGCCGACCAAACACTGACCAAATGCTTGACCACAAAGGAACAAATAAGAGCAAGGAAGGCAAGGATACGTCTACAACCAGCGCAAACGCCAAATGAGCCTAAGGTCCCTATCTCCACAATTAAGGGGCCCAGAGGCCCCTTAAAACACGTCTATTCCATAGAGTTGAGCACAAGGGCAATGCGTCCCAATGCCTCTGCGACCGCATGGGCACGAACACACGAACGGTCGCCCTCATAGTGGCAGCGCACAGAGTCCACGACCGGCACGCCCCCATCGGCGGAACGATACGCCCAGCCAATATAGAAAGTGCCAGCCGGATCGTCCTCAGTGCCACCGCCGGGGCCGGCATAACCCGTTGCGCTCACTGCAATATCGCTCTGGTACAGCTCCAGCGAACCCACCGCCATCTCGCGCGCGGTCTGATACGACACCGCGGTATAGCGGTCGAGCGTCTCCTGCTCAACACCCAGAACGCGATGCTTGATCTCATCGCAGTAGGTCACCGCACCGCCACGCAGCGCCGCCGAGGCGCCCGGGATATCCGCAATCGTCGAGGCGATCATACCCGCCGTCAGCGACTCAGCCGTCGAAACCGTCACGCCCCGAGCGCTCGCACGCTCGACAATATCGCGCGCCAGCTCCTCGTTATGTGCGGAAATCTGCTCAAAAGAGTCCGTCATACCCACCAGGACCTAGACCGAAAAGACGATCTTGCGGCAGTTCCAGAAGTACTGGGCGCCCGAGATAACGGTCAGGACAACGGCAACGGCATACAGGAAGCGCGACACCGAGTAGATGCCGAGCGTCAGCGCCACCGGGCCAAGGTGCAAGCCGGCCATAGCAAAAACGCACAGGTAACCGCAAATGGAGACCATCGTGGTTGCCGTCTTGTACTTGCCGAGCTTATCGGCCGCAACGACCACACCGGCCGCACTCGCGACCATGCGAAGGGGGCTCACCAGCAGCTCGCGGAACAGGATAATGAACACGGACCACACGGTCACCGCGCCAAAATCCAAGAACAGCAGCAGGGCCGAGAACACGAGCAGCTTATCGGCGATGGGGTCCAAGAATTTACCGAAGTCGGTGATCTCGTTGCGCGAACGCGCCAGATAACCGTCGACCTTATCGGTGCACGACAGGATCACATACAGAATGAAGGCAGCGGCGGCGAGCGGGCCGTCGAAGGTGCTCCAATCCGTACCGGCAACACTCGTGTGAGAAAGCGCCGACACGATCATGAACACCGGGATAAAGACGATGCGAACGCACGTCACGATGTTGGCGGGCGTCCAGACACTCGTCAGTTCCTTATTGCTCTCGTTAGCCACGACGCTCTCCTACTCCACAACATGACCGATAAGCTCATAGCAGAAGCTATCGGTAAACTCGACGGTCAGAATATCGCCCACGGACGCCTCGCTGGCGTCCAGATGCACCGCGCCATCGGAATCGGGCGCCTGGAACCAGGCATGGCCGATCAGCTCGGCGCCATCCTCGGTCTCTTCGATACCGTCGACGATCACCTGGGCGCGCTCGCCCACATGTGCGGCAGTGGCGGCAAAACCGAGCGACTCGGCCAGGTCCATGGCCTCCTGGGCGCGCTCGAGCTTGACTTCTTCGTCGACCTGACCCTCCATCTTAGCGGCCAGGCTGCCCTCCTCCTGCGAGTAGGCAAAGACACTCGTGTAGTCAAAGCCGACGGTGTCCATAAAGTCGATAAGATCGCGGAACTCGTCGTCGGTCTCGGTCGGGAAGCCGACCATGGCCGTGGAACGAATCACGATGCCGGGGATGCGCTCGCGAAGGTCGCGGAACAGTTCCTCGAGCTCCTGGCGCGAACCGGAGCGACGCATGGCCTTGAGAATGCGCGCGTCGCAGTGCTGCACGGGGATATCGATATAGGGCAGCACCTCGGGCGTATCGCGAATCGTCTCGATGAGTTCGTCAGTCATGCCCTCGGGCTGCAGATAGAGCACGCGGACCCAGACGTTGTGCGGGCGCACGGCCTCGGCGACGGCACGCAGCAGCTGCGCCAGATTGCGCGGCGAGCCATCGGCGACGTCCTCGTCGGCAAAGTCGGTACCCCAGATGCCCGTGTCCTGGCCGATCAGCACGATCTCGCGCACACCGCCGGCAACCAGGTCGCGCACCTCGGAGATGATGCTCTCGGCATTGCGCGAATGATAGCGGCCGCGGATGTAGGGAATCATGCAGAAGCTGCAGAAGCGGTTGCAGCCATCGGAAATCTTGACGTAGGCGACAGCACCCTCGACGGTACGTTTGACCTGCGGGATATAGGCTGCAATCTCACGCTCGACACCCAGCACGCCATCGATGACCGCCACGATGCCATCTTCCTCGTCGGCCTTCACAAAGGCAGCGACCTCGGGCAGCTCGTCAGGCAGGTCATCGCCATAGCGCGACGGCACGCAGCCGCACATGACGATGGGGCAAGAACGAACGCCGTCCTGAACCTCGTTGGCGAGCTCGAGCGTGGTCTCGATGCTCTCGGACGTTGCGGAGGCGAGGAACGAGCAAGTATTGACGATGGCGATATCGGCATCCTGCGGGTCGAATGCCTCCTCGTAGCCCGCGGCGGTCAAAAGAGAACGCATGCGGTCGGTGTCAACCTCGTTCTTAGCGCACCCGAGGGTGATGTAGAGCACGGAGCCCAACGGTGTATCCATGTTGGAGAGCAGTCCTTTCGATTGATATTAGCGGTAGTTGGTGAACTGCAGCGGCTGGCCGTAGTCCTGGTCGCGCAGGAACTGGATCACGGTCTGCAATGCGTCCTTCGAAGCAGAGGAAACACGCAGCTTGTCGGCCTCGATGGTCACCTTGACCTTGAGCTTTTGATCCTTGATGTCCTTGTTGATCTTCTTGGCGGTCGCCTGGTCGATACCCTCGACGATATGGCCGAGCACGCGCACGGTGCCGCCCGATGCCGCCTGCGGAGCATCCCACGAGACAGCCTTGAGGTCGATGCCGCGCTTGATGAGCTTGGAGCTCAGCACGTCGACAATCTGTTTGGAGACAAAGTCGGCCGGGGCGTTGATCGTAAAGAGCTTGTCGCCCTTCGAAAGCTCGATCGTGGCGCCAGAATCCTTAAGGTCATAGCGCTGGGAAATCTCGCGCGTGGTCTGCTGGAAGGCGTTGTCGACCTCTTGCATGTTGACCTCGGACACGACGTCGAAGCTGGAATCTTTGGCCATGATGTTTCCTTTCGCGTACGAGCGGCTTAGTAGCTATCGTACGAATAGTCGGTAGAATCGGTGGGCGTCTGACCGTCAGATGCGGTATCGGCGCCATCCGTGGACTGGGCATCGGTGCCGTCGGTGGTGTCGGTACCATCGGTGGTGTCGGTACCATCAGAACTTTCACCATTCTCGGAATCAGACGTCTCCTTCTTGGGAACGGTGATCGTCACACGCGCCACGCCCGAGGTCTTGGTATCGTAACGAACCTTTTCACCGTTCTTGGTAACGGTGACATCGGAAGGCTTGG
This sequence comes from uncultured Collinsella sp., assembly GCA_902482615.1. Classification (GTDB taxonomy): domain Bacteria; phylum Actinomycetota; class Coriobacteriia; order Coriobacteriales; family Coriobacteriaceae; genus Collinsella. The sequence goes on along the minus strand of CABTAA010000024.1, from coordinate 1,353 downwards.
ACGTAGTGATCTCGATCGAAGACTCGGGCGTGTACTCCTGCTCAAAGGGGCCAGTCGCCTGGGCGCCATAGACCGACTTGCCGTCAACCTTGACCTCAATCCACGCGGTCTTTCCCTTGGCAACGGAGACTTTGACCTTCGTGACCTCGTTCTCTTCCTTCTTGGCCGTCGTCTTGGTAGCGTCCGAATCAGTCGACTCATCCGTCGCCTCATCGGTGTCATCGTCCTCGTCGACCGTTTCGGTCTTCTTAGAAGACTTCTTGGTCGTCATCTTGGTAGCAGTGGGCGTCTCGGGCGTGTTCTCGGGCGCCGAAGATGCGCAGCCGCGCAGAAGCACCACGATGAGCACAATCAACAGCAGCGCAACGGCACCGATGCCGGCGTAGACGATACGCGGATCGAGCCCGTTGTTTTGAGGAGTACGTGATCCGCCGCGTCCACGATTGGAACTGCTGCGGCCGCCTCCCTGAGGCATACGACCACGATTGCTATCGGAACGGCCGCGATAGCCACCCTGGCCCTGAAGGCTGCGCTGACCCGAGCGGGGCGCAAGTTCACCGCGGCCTTGATAGCCACGCTGGCCCGAACGCGGAGCCGAAGAGCGCTGGCCATACGGCTGTGATTGAGAGCGAAGACGCGGCGTCACCTGCGTGGGATCGGCATCCGCATAGCCACCGCGAGAGCGTCCCGTAGAGGCACCACGGTAACCGCGATCGGAATAGCCGCCGTCGCCGTAGCCGGCACGAGGGTCACGCGCCACGCCTCGGGCAGCGGGAAGTGCACGGTCCTCGGGCATCGGCGTACTGCGGAACCGGTCACGCTGTGAGCGAATCTCCTCGCCCGAACCCGTCTCGGTAATATAACCGGCCTGCTGAGGACGCTGTCCATAGCGGGTCGAACGACCGCCCTGAACCATCAGGAAGCGCCCGTTATCGACCGAGGAACGCGAATTGACGTAGCCGGCGGCGTCCTGAAAACGACCGCCCTGCTGCGACGTCTCGCGTTCGTATGCCATCAGATCGTCAAAGTAGGCATTGACGACCTCGCGCGGATTGAGCCCCAAAAAGCGAGCATAGCTCGAAATCATGCCCTGCGCATAGCCGCGCGGCGGCATCGAAGCAAAGTTACCGGTCTCGAAAAACTCGATGATCTGCGGCCTGATTTTGATGGTGTTGGCGACTTGCTGAATGGAAAGGCCCATTCGGCGACGCTGCTCAAGCAGCATGTCACCAAAGCGTGCAGCCATCAGAATCCTCCAAACTCACGATCTTCACGTGCCATCTCGGCGTCGACAGACTCCAGCGCGGCAAGCCCCTCCTCGTCCAACAGGACCTCGCGCGGCTTGGAACCGTC
>CABTAA010000023.1 GCA_902482615.1 uncultured Collinsella sp. | reverse complement strand
TGATGCCGTTGCTCGCGCAGCTCTTCTACCGCGCGGTCGACGCCGCGCCGGTCGCCGCCGTGGCAGAAGTTGCCGAGCATCCATCCGATGCGCTCGACATCCTGCGCGCCCATCACGATTTGGCGAGCCTGCTCGCACGTGAGCACGAGCTGCTGACTTCGCATGGCCATGGTCGCGTATTCGAGGGCTTGCCTACGCTCGATACGATTGCCGAGCGTCTTTCCGCCGAGGCGGCGAGCGGCCACATCGATGCCCGCATCGTGGACGCGGCGCATCTTCTTGCCGATAAGACCTATGGTGATGAGGTCGACCCGTCCGAGCTGACCCCGCGCGAGCGTCGCCGCCTGGAGCGCGCCAAGCTCGCCGTGCGCGAATACCGCCGCCGCATGCTGGAGCTCTATGCAAGAGAAGAAGCCGAGGACGACGACGGCAAGTAGTCGATACTCTCTCGGGGAAGCCGCGTCCCGCTTTGAAGGCTCGGAACGGGATGTGGTTTCCGAAACGGGGGCCGTTGGGAAACTGTGTCCCGGAATGGGCGCTCAGAGTGGGATGCAGTTTCCGCGAGAGACCCGTTGCGGAAACGGTATCCCAGAATCGGCGTTCAAAACGGGGCGCTCTTTCCGAAACATGGCCCTGAGGGAAGCTGCGTCCCGGTCTGAGTCGGGACTGCGGGACACAGCTTCCCTTTCAAACAGAAGAAGGCGCGCTGCCTGCAGTTGATGCAGACGGCGCGCCTTCTTTGTTGGACTATGTTGAGGCTGGGAGCTGAGGCTTGTGGTCCCTTAAGAGCGGGCGGCTCCGTCGACGGGGAGCACGGCGCCCGTGACGTAGGAGGACATGTCGCTCGCCAGGAAAACAAAGGCGTTGGCGACATCCTCGGGCTCGCCCATGCGACCCAGCGGAATGGTGGCGACGATGGGCTTAATAACCTCTTCGGGCAGGTTGGCGACCATGTCGGTCTTGGTTACGCCTGGGGCGACGGCGTTGACGCGAATGCCCATGGGGGCGAGCTCGCGAGAGAGCGACTGGACCATGCCGTTGACGGCAAACTTGGACGTGGGGTAGCCGACGCCAGAGGGCTGACCGTACTTGGCGACCATCGAGCTCGTGGTGGTGATGGTGCCGCCGTGGCCGGCCTCGGTCATAATCTTGGCGGCCGCCTGGTGGCCGTTAAAGACGGCGACGACGTTGAGGTCCATGACCTTTGCGAACTCCTCGGCCGTGTAGTCCAAGAGAGGCGAGCGCTGGGAGATACCGGCATTGTTGACGACTGTGTCCAAGCCGCCCATGTCGGCGGCAGCCTGGGTAAAGGCCTCGGTCATGGCTTCGAGCGAGGTGAGGTCGCAGGAGCGGCCCCAGACCTTGGCGTCGGGATAGGCGGCTGCCAGCTTCTCAACGGCCGCATCGGCGGTCTCCTGACGCGAGCCAAAGACGGTGACGGCGGCGCCCTCCTCGATAAAACGGCAGGCGATGGCATAGCCGATACCGCGTGTGCCTCCGGTGATGATTGCTTTCTTGCCCTCGAGCAACATGGTACTTCCTCTCATCGCGGGCGGACATTCGCAGCACAGCGTAGCGGTAGCCGGAATCGGCCGCGTTTGCATATCGGTGAACGGTAGCTCGCGTTACCGATGAGCGGCTCGCGCAGATGTGCTCTGCCGTTGTGCTAGGGCAGGAGACAAAAGGGCTCCCGTCCCATATCGGACGGGAGCCCCTAAAGCGCGTATCGCTAGGCGAGCGTTGGGTTAGTTGGCCATGACGCCTTCGGTCCAAGCCTCAACGTCCTCGATGCGCAGGACGTTGGCGACCTCGGCCACGCAGTCCACGCTGGCAAGCTCGGCGGCGGCAGCCTGGACGTCCTTCTCGAGCGCGCGGTGCGTCAGGAAGATGACCGAGCAGGCATCGCTGACGCCCGACTTGCCGTCCTCGACCTGGTTGATGAGCGAGATCGAGATGTTGTGCTTGGCAAAGATGTCGACCGTCTCGGACAGGGCGCCCACGCGGTCGGCGACCTTCAGGCGTACATAGTACTTGGTCGTGAGTTCGTCCATGGGCTTAAAGGCGAGGTTGTGGCCATAGGGCTCAATCTCGGGCAGCGGAGCCACGCCGCGGCTGATCTGCTCGGAGAGCGACAGGATGTCGCCCACGACGGCGCTTGCGGTGGGGAAGGAGCCTGCACCGGCACCGTAGAACATGGTCTCGCCCACGGCGTCGCCTACCACGTAGACAGCGTTCATGGCGCCGTTGACCTTGGCAAGCATGTGGTCGGCGGGGATCAGCGTGGGGTGCACACGAACGTCGACGCCGGCGTCGGTGTTGCGGGCGATGCCCAGCAGCTTGATGGTGTAGCCGAGCTCGCGGGCCTGGGTGATGTCCTCGGCACCGATGGTGCGGATGCCCTGCTGATATACGTCGTCGGTGGTCACGCGGGTGCCAAAGCCGATGGAGGCGAGGATCGCCGTCTTGCTGGCGGCATCGAAGCCGTCGACGTCGGCGGACGGGTCGGCCTCGGCATAGCCCTTAGCCTGTGCGTCGGCGAGCACGTCGGCGTAATCGGCGCCCTCGGCGTCCATGCGCGACAGGATATAGTTGGTGGTGCCGTTGAGAATGCCAGCGATGGTCAGGATCTTGTTGCCCACCAGGTCGTGCTCGAGCGTGCTGACAATGGGGATGCCACCGCCGCAGCTGGCCTCGCACTTAATCTGCACGCCGCACGCGCGCGCCTTCTCGGCGAGCGTCTCGACATGACGGCCCAGCAGGGCCTTGTTGGCAGAGACGACATGCTTGCCGTTCTCGAAGGCAGTGGTGAAGATCTCGGTTGCGGGGTGCTCGCCGCCGATGAGCTCGACGACGATGTCGACGGCGGGGTCGGTGACGACATCGTGCCAGTCGCTCGTAAAGGCCTCGCGCTCAATACCGGCGGCTTCGGCCTGCTCCCAGGCAAGCGCGCAGGCGCGGGTCAGCTTAAGGTCGATGCCGTAGGCGGCCAGGTACTCATCGTGGTGGCTCTTGATCAGACGGGCCACGCCGCCGCCGACGGTTCCCAGACCGATGAGGCCGACGTTCACGGTGTGCAGGGGTTCGCTCATAGATAGCTCCTTCGTGCATCTTATGGATGGATTAACCGCTTAAAGGTTGAGTGCATTCTAGCGTGAACTGAGGGCGCGTGCTCGCTAGGCAACAGGAGTCGCACAAAACGGCACCCCCGAAACGCTGCGGAAACATTGGAAACATGCTCGCTACAAACGAACTTCCGTAACAAACTGTCAACGTTTGCACCATAAGGTTTGCCCTGTGCGACTGGGGCATGCAGGCGCTCGTCGGCCCCGTCACGACCGGTGCTGCCGTCGCCGTCTCGGGTGAGATTGCCGACGATATGCTCATGACCCCGTTCTCCGCCGACAATGAGAAGAATGCCGACTTCGTCAAGGCCTATAAGGATGCCTACGACGAGACGCCTAATCAGTTTGCCGCCGACGCCTACGATTGCGTCCACGCCATCGTCGAGGCCATCGACAAGGCAGACATCGACATTACGGCCGACGGCGCCGACATTGCCGGCGACCTTGCCAAGGCCATGCGCAAGATCAAGATCGACGGCCTGACCGGCGAGCTAACGTGGAATGACGAAGGTCAGGTCGAAAAGCCTGCTACGGCCTATGTGATTCAGGACGGTAAGTACATCGCCGCCTAAGTGCATATACATCGAGACCGGCGGGCCGTTTTATTCAGGGCAAGGACGCCTGTAACAGAACGGAAACATTACTTTCACACAATAAAGTGGCATTACTGCATAAAATAATAGAAATACGCAGAATTATGGATAAATGAACAAATCCAAAGAAAAGTTGAAATAATCGCCACTTTCCTTAACTAAAGCGTCTAGTATTTTGCGAACGCCGAACACGGCGAAGGATGGCCTGTCGGGTAACCGAAACCCGACGAGATTTGAGAGGAGAGCCGCATGTCGAGCCTCACCGGTAAGTCATTGAACCCTGTTATGAATCGCAGGAGCGTTATCGCGAGCGCAGCAGGTCTGGGGGCGATGTCCATTCTAGCCGGCTGCTCCTCCAACGGCGGCGATAGCGGTTCCGCTTCGGGCGACGCTTCGTTTAAGATCGGCACCATCGGCCCGCTGACCGGCGCCAACGCGTCCTACGGCAAGTCCGTTACCCAGGGTGTCGAGCTTGGCTGCAAGGATTTCTCGACCAAGGAGCTGCCGCTTGCCAGCAAGGCCGAGGATGACCAGGCCGACGGCGAGAAGGCCGTCAACGCCTTCAATACCCTGCTCGACTGGGGCATGCAGGCCCTCGTCGGCCCGACCACCACGGGTGCGTCGGTTGCCGTTGCCGCCGAGTGCGGTAACGACCCCAAGACGTTCATGATCACCCCGTCCGCGTCCTCCGAGGACGTCACCGACGGCAAGGATTGCGTCTTCCAGGTTTGCTTCACCGACCCCAACCAGGGTGTCAACGCTGCCAAGTTCCTGGCGCAGAAGTATGCGGACGAGAAGTTCGTGCTGTTCTATAACTCCGGCGACGCCTATTCTTCGGGCATCGCAGATTCCTTTAAGGCCCAGGCCGCTGAGTCCAAGCTCGAGATTGTTGACGAGGAGACCTTTAAGGACGACTCCGCCACGAGCTTTACGAACCAGCTGACCAAGGCCAAGCAGGCCGGCGCCACCATGATCTTTGCGCCGATCTACTACACGCCGGCGTCCGTCCTGCTCAAGAACGCCAAGGACATGGGCTACGACGTCAAGATGATGGGCTGCGACGGCATGGACGGCATCCTGGGCGTTGAGGGCTTCGATACCTCTCTTGCCGAGGGTCTGCTGCTCATGACCCCGTTCTCCGCCGACGACGAGAAGAACGCCGACTTCGTCAACGCTTACAAGGATAAGTACGGCGATACCCCCGACCAGTTTGCCGCCGACGCCTACGACGGCGTGCACGCGGTGGCCGAGGCCCTCAAGGAGGCCGGTCTTGGTGTCGACGCCGACCCGACCGAGGCCGCCGAGAAGCTGTCCAAGGCTATGCTCAAGATTACCGTTGACGGTCTGACCGGCAAGCTCACCTGGAACGATAAGGGCCAGGTCCAGAAGGAGCCCACGGCGTACGTCATCACCGACGGCAAGTACGTACAGGCCTAATTGGCCGCCTTACATAGAGCGGTTTTTGATCCCAAGCAGGGGAGGTTTTGGCCTTCCCTGCTTGCTTGGTATCTAGGGACGATGTAACGTCCCTGTTTCATACATCAACTGGAAACCTATTCGAAAGGGGGATGTGGAACATGACGGTCTTTATCCAATACCTGGTCAACGGCCTGTCCATGGGCAGCGTCTATGCCATCATCGCGTTGGGCTACACCATGGTCTACGGTATCGCCAAGATGCTGAACTTCGCTCACGGCGACGTCATCATGGTCGGTGCCTATGTCTCGTTCTGCGCCACGTCGTATCTCGGCCTCCCGGGCTGGGTATCTGTAATTCTTTCTTGTGTGGTCTGCACGGTTCTCGGCGTTCTCATCGAGGGTCTGGCCTATAAGCCGCTGCGCCAAGCAGGCCCGCTGGCCGTTCTGATCACGGCTATCGGCGTGTCTTACTTCCTGCAGAACGCCGCGCAGCTTCTGTGGGGCGCCACGCCCAAGAACTTCACTTCGCTCGTCACCTTCCAGGTGCCGGAGTTCTTGGCCAAGTTCAACGTAAGCGCCGTCTCGCTCGTCACCATCGTCGCCTGCCTGGTTATCATGGCCGGCCTGATGTTCTTTACAGGTAAGACCAAGATGGGCAAGGCCATGCGCGCCGTGTCCGAGGACAAGGCCGCCGCTCAGCTCATGGGCATCAACGTCAACCGCACCATCTCGATGACGTTGGCCATCGGCTCGGCGCTTGCCGCCATCGCCGGCGTGCTCCTGTGCTCCTACTCGCCGGTGCTGCAGCCCACGACGGGTGCCATGCCTGGCATCAAGGCCTTCGACGCCGCCGTCTTCGGCGGCATCGGCTCCATCCCCGGTGCCTTTGTCGGTGGCATTCTCATCGGCATCATCGAGGCGATGGCGCAGGCTTACATTTCCACGAGCCTTGCCAACTCCATCGTCTTTGGTGTTTTGATCATCGTCCTGCTCGTCAAGCCTGCCGGCCTCTTGGGCAAGTACGTCCCCGAGAAGGTGTAGGTGAGCGTTATGAAGTTTCTTAAAGACAAGCAGACGCGTCACGACTTTGTCACGTATGCCATGTGCATCGTGGCCTTCGCCATCGTGTTCTTTATGCAGTCTAACCACATGATTCCGCGCATGATCGCCGGTCAGCTGGTTCCCATCACGGCCTATATCGTCATGGCCATCTCCCTTAACCTCGTCGTCGGCATCGCGGGCGACTTGTCGCTGGGCCACGCGGGCTTTATGAGCGTCGGTGCCTATACGGGCATCGTCACTGCCGTCGCGCTGGAGAGCACCGTTCCGTCCGATCCGATGCGTCTGATCATCAGCATTGTGGTCGGCGCTATCGCCGCTGGCATCTTGGGCTTCTTGATCGGCATCCCGGTCCTGCGCCTGAGCGGCGACTATCTGGCCATCGTGACCCTGGCTTTTGGCGAGATCATCAAAGAGGTCGTCACCTGCCTCATTGTGGGCGTCGATTCCCGCGGCCTGCATGTGATCTTTAACATCACGGGTAACTCCACGATCGACGACCTGCACCTGCTCGAGGACGGCACCGCCATCATCAAGGGCGCGCAGGGCGCATCGGGCGTGTCGACCTATTCGACCTTCCTTGCCGGCGCAATCCTGGTTATGGTCGCGCTCGTGATTGTGCTCAACCTGGTTCGCAGCCGTACCGGTCGTGCCATTATTGCCGTGCGCGACAACAAGATCGCTGCCGAGTCTGTGGGCATCTCCGTCACCCAGTACCGCATGATCGCCTTCGTGGTTTCCGCTGCCCTCGCCGGCGCTGCCGGAGCCCTGTTCGGCGGTAACTTCTCGCAGCTTTCCGCCACTAAGTTCGACTTCAATACGTCCATCCTCATTCTGGTGTTCGTGGTCCTGGGCGGCCTGGGCAATATGCGCGGCTCCGTTATCGCCGCGGCGCTGCTCACGGTGCTCCCCGAGCTGCTCCGTCAGTTCTCGGACTACCGCATGCTCATCTACGCCATCGTGTTGATTCTGGTCATGGTCTTTACTAACAACCCACAGCTCAAGGCGTTCTTCGCACGCATTAAGGACCGCTTTGCTTCCAAGAAGGAGGTGGCAGCCGATGCCCAGTAAGTTTGAGTTCAACAAGGGCAAGATGGTCCCGTATCCTTCTGGCGCCATCGTTCCCGACCGCGACCTGGGCCAGCGCCCGGCGCTCGAGTGCATTCACCTGGGCATTGAATTCGGCGGCCTTAAGGCGGTCGACGACTTTAGCCTAACCATCGGCAAGACCGAGATTGCCGGTCTCATCGGCCCCAACGGTGCCGGCAAGACCACGGTCTTCAACCTGCTCACCAAGGTGTACCAGCCTACGCACGGCACCATCCTGCTCGACGGTGAGGACACTTCGGGCAAGTCGGTCTACCAGGTCAACCGCATGGGCATTGCCCGTACGTTCCAGAACATCCGTCTGTTCAACACCATGACGGTGGAGGACAACGTTAAGGTCGGCCTGCACAACCAGGAGCGCTACTCCGGCTTTGAGGGCGTGCTGCGCCTGCCGACGTATTGGAAGCACGAGAAGGCCGCCCACGAGCGCGCCATGGAGCTGCTGTCCATTTTTGACATGGAGCACCTGGCAAATGAACAGGCCGGCTCGCTTCCTTACGGCGCTCAGCGCCGTCTGGAAATCGTCCGCGCGCTTGCCACTAACCCCAAGCTGCTGCTGCTCGACGAGCCTGCCGCCGGCATGAACCCGTCCGAGACCGCAGAGCTCATGGCGAACATCGTCAAGATTCGCGACACCTTCGGCATCGCCATCATGCTTATCGAGCATGATATGTCGCTCGTCATGAACATTTGCGAGGGCATCTGCGTGCTTAACTTTGGCAAGGTTATCGCCAAGGGTACGGCGGAGGAAATCCAGAACAACGACGCCGTTATCGAGGCGTATCTGGGTAAGCAGGATAAGGGGGAGAACTAAATGGCAGAGCCGATGCTTTCCGTCTACAACATCAACGTCTGGTACGGCGCCATCCACGCCATCAAGGACATCTCCTTTAACGTTAACGAGGGCGAGATCGTGGCCTTGATTGGTGCCAACGGTGCCGGCAAGTCCACAACGCTCAAGACCGTCTCGGGCCTGCTGCGCTCCAAGACCGGCTCCATCAAGTTTATGGGCGAGGACATTACCCATACGCCCGCCGATAAGCTGGTGGGTAAGGGCCTGGCTCAGGTCCCCGAGGGCCGTCGCGCCTTTTTGCAGATGACGGTCGAGGAGAACCTGGAGATGGGCGCCTATACACAGCCCAAGTCCACAATTGCTCCGGGCCTGGAGCGCGTCTACGAGCAGTTCCCGCGCCTGAAGGAACGTCGTCGCCAGGTCGCCGGCACCCTTTCAGGTGGCGAGCAGCAGATGCTCGTTATGGGGCGCGCCCTTATGAGTAACCCCAAACTGCTTATGCTCGACGAACCTTCCATGGGTCTGGCACCGATTCTGATCGAACAGATCTTCCAGATTGTCGAGGACCTGCACAAGGCCGGCACCACGGTGCTTCTGGTTGAGCAAAACGCGCAGATGGCGCTTTCCATCGCCACGCGCGGCTACGTGCTCGAGACCGGCAAGATCACCATGACCGGTACCGGCCAAGAGCTCCTGCACGACGACAACGTCCGCAAAGCCTACCTCGGAGGCTAACCCACCTAACAAAAGGGGCGCTGACTATCTCAGTCAGCGCCCCTTTTTAGTTGCGGTGAAATAGGGACTGAATACGGGCTCCAGAGGCCAAATGAGTCCCTATTCCACCGCAACTTCATGGGGATGTGTGACAATGCCCGTCGGAAAACATCTGCTGTCTTTGGGGGTCTATCTATGCTGTACGAGTTTTGTGCCGAGAACTTTGAGCGGGTGCCGGCGGCTATCGAGGCCGGTGCAAGGCGCATCGAGCTGTGCGATAACCTTGCCGTCGGTGGTACCACGCCCTCGGCCGGCGTTATCAGCGCTACGACCAACTATGCCCACGAACACGATGCACGGGTGATGTGCATGATCCGTCCGCGTGGCGGCGACTTTCACTACAACCAGGATGAGCTGCGCATGATGGAGATGGACTTGGGCCTTGCCGTGAGTGCGGGCGTTGACGGCTTGGTCTTTGGCTGCTGCAAACCCTGCGCTGGCGGATGGGCGCTCGACGAACTTACGCTTGGCGCCCTCGTGATGGCTGCGGGCTGCGCGACCGAGGAATGTAAGCGTGATCCCATCGACATCACCTTCCACATGTCATTTGACCAGCTCTCGCCCGAGGCTCAGCTCGATGCGATTGATACACTTGCCGACTGCGGCGTTACGCGCATCCTCACGCATGGCGGCGCTGCCGGTACGTCGATCGAGGATAATTTCGATTGCCTGGCTCGTTTAATCGAGTATGCGGGCGATCGTTTGACCATCCTTCCCGGCGGCGGCATCACTACGGCAAATCGCGACGCGGTCGCGGCGGCGCTAGGCGTCTCCGAGCTCCATGGCACCAAGATCGTGCCGCTGGAGGTATAACCCGTGGCGCTGGTATTTGACGTTCAGCAGGCGAGCGGTAAGCCCGACGATAATCGTCGCCCTGGCACCGCGTGCCCCTTTTGCGACACGGAGGGACTTGCCAACATCATCCAGCGCGATGGTGACTGTATCTGGCTCGAGAATAAGTTCAAGACCTTGCGGGCCACACGTCAGACCGTATTGATCGAGTCTGCCAATCACGACGCCGACCTGGTGACCTATGAACCGGATGAGCTGCATCATGTGATGCGGTTTGCCCTGGGCTGTTGGCAGCAGATGATCGATTCCCAACAGTACCGCAGTGTGCTCATGTACAAGAACAAAGGCCCACTTTCGGGCGGCAGCCTCGTCCATCCACACATGCAGATTGTTGGCCTGGAACAGGAGGACGGCTATGCGGCGCTGACCTCAGCCAACTTTGAAGGCATCAGTGTCTGGCAACAGGGGAGAATCTCGGTCGACATCTCAACCGAACCGATCATGGGGTTCTTTGAGGTCAACGTTTCAGCCCCGCAGGGAATCGCCGCCAGCGATGACACGAGAGACCAAGCCGAGACGGACCTCTTCGCCGATGCGATTCAGGTAGCTCTGCGCTATATCCTGAACGAGCACCATGGTGGTCGCGCAGAGTCGTACAACTTGTTCTTCTACCACATGGACGGTCGGACCATTGCCAAGGCGCTGCCGCGTTGGGTGGTTTCGCCCTACTTTGTCGGGTATCGGCTGGCTCAGGTCAATGCTGAGACCACGCTCGATGTCGATGCGGAGCGACTCCGCGCACATCTGGAGGCGCTCACATCGTAAAGTGAGCGCCCGCACACTGCGGACGGTTTAGCGCGCCATTGCGTCGCGGCCGGCCTCGACGCGCTTGCGCTGGGCGGCACGCTCCTCGCCGGTTAGACGCTCAAAGAGATGTCCGATAAACGAGGCGAGTACCTGCTGAAACAGCGTTCCGCACATGACGGGAAACACGACTTCGCCCGGAAAGTACTGCGTGGCGATGACGGCGCCCGAAGAGATATTACGCATGCCGCAGGTAAAGCACATGGTAGTTGTCTCGCTATATGGCAGATGCAGTGCGCGGGCGACCAGAATGCCGACGACAAAGCCGCTGATGGCGAAGGTCAAAATAAAGAGGGCGACTTCCAGACGCACCGCGTTCATGTGCAGCACGTACTCACTCATGGCGGTGGAGTTGGAGGCGATAACGCCTATCATCATGAACTTGCAGGCGGGCGAGAGCGCGGGGGAGAGCTTCTCGTGTCCCCATCCACGCGTGAGCTCGTTGATCACGATGCCGAGCACGGCGGGGATGGCGATCATAAAGGCCATGTTCTGCATCATGCTCGGAACATCGATTGCGACGGTGGCGCCCAACAGGAGCTTCAGCGTGAGCGGAATCGTCACAGGCGAGATAACCGAGGACGTCAGGATAATGGTGAGCGCGAGCGGGCCGTTGCCGCCGAACATGCTAATCCACATAAAGGCAGTGACTGCCACGGGTACGCTGTACTCGAGCACGATGCCGCAGACAAGGTTGGGGTTGGAGCCAAAGAACAGCGATCCCATGGCATAAGCTGCTATGGGAATAAGCACCGCCGAGACGAGCAGCGCCAAAATCAGGTGCAGCGGACGGCGGAACACCTCGGCTACCTGGTGGAAGGTGTTGCTGAGCGCGCCTTGGAACGTCATAAAGGCGAAGAGAGCGGGAACGATGGGCTTAAGTACGCCGATCTGCTGGGGAAAGAGCACACCGAGCGTTACGCAAATCGGAACGATGGCCTGCATATGCCCCGCGAGGAACTTTCCCAGTCCAACCCATTGCTTCATCTGCTCTTGTGACTCCCTTTGCTCGTAAATCCGTTTTGAATGGATATGCTAGACGCTCGCATGCATCCGTGCGTTAGAAACGCTCGATTATTTCGAGGCTATTACCGGCATCGTTTACCGAAACCACGGCGTGCTGCGAGGCTCTGCGTCCGTGCCGCACGGTATAATAAACCCGTTCAACAGATCTGCCTGCCGAAGCGGGCATACACAGAGGACTCATCGCTATGAACCGTGAGAGGTATCGCGGCGACCTGCCCCTATCGGGGGTGGGCGCTCATGTCATCGCTTAAGACGACGCATCGCTGGGCGGTCGCTCGGCAAAACCCCGAGCTCGAAAAGGAGTTTTCGGCTGGCCTGGGCATACCCAGGCTGGTGGCGCGCATTATGGTTGCGCACGGCATTGCCTCGATTGAGGAGGGACAGCTATTTCTGACGCCTTCGCTCGACCGTGATTGGGCCGATCCGCTCGTCATTCCGGGCATGTCGGTTGTTGCCGATCGTGTCGAGCACGCCATCCGCAACCGCGAACGCATCGCCGTCTTTGGTGATTTTGACGTCGACGGCATTACGTCGACTTGTCTGCTGACCGAGGCGCTGCGGACGTTTGGCGCCGATGTCACACCGTTTATCCCGCACCGCTTTGACGAGGGTTATGGCCTTTCGCGCGCCGCGCTCGACCGCGTCAACGAGCTCGCCCAACCCAATCTGATTGTGACCGTCGATAACGGTATCGCGGCCAAGGATGAGGTATCCTATCTGGAGAGCCTGGGAATCGATCTGGTGGTTACGGACCACCATGAGCCGTCCGACCAGGTGCCGCAGGGCGTGCCCCTGACCGACCCCAAGCTCGAGGATGAGGGGCCCTCGCGTGAACTTGCCGGTGCCGGTGTGGCGCTCAAGCTGGTGCAGGTTTTGGGCGAGCGTCTGGGCAAGCCGTCGTATTGGCGTTCGCTGATTGAGGTTGCGGCGCTGGGCACCGTGTCTGACATGATGCCATTGACGGCCGAGAACCGCGCGTTGGTCGCCGAGGGCATCCAACAGATGCGCGTGACGGCTCGTCCCGGCTACATTGCGCTTGCAGCGCTCGCCAAGGCCGACCTTTCTACCATTACGGCGGACGGTCTATCGTTCTCGCTCATTCCCCGCTTAAACGCCGCCGGCCGCATGGCCGATCCCAAGCTGGCGCTCGACCTGCTGCTTGCCCGCGATCCTATCGAGGCAAGTGCACTGGCGGCCGAGCTCGAGGAGATCAACCGTCAGCGTCGCGAGATTGAGGCGGAGCTCACGCGTGATGCCATGGCAAAGGTCGAGGAGACCTATGATGGCGGTCGCGCACTCGTCGTGGGTGGC
>CABTAA010000022.1 GCA_902482615.1 uncultured Collinsella sp. | reverse complement strand
TCTACGATCGTCGCCTGGCCGATTACAAGAACCTGAGCGAGCCGTGTCCCATCGGCCCGCGCGACTTGGTGGTCGTCGCCACGGCGGGTCACAAGTCCGATATCGACGTGGTGATTCAGGCCATGCGCGCCAAGCCCGCCTACCTGGGCTGCCTGGGTTCGCGCCGCAAGACGGCCTTTGTGCGCGCCCGCCTGGAGCAGGAGGGCTTTACACAGGACCAGATCGACGAGCTGCACCTGCCGATCGGCGTTGCCATCGAGGCCGAGGACCCCGAGGAGATTGCCATCTCCATCGCCGCCGAGATGATCCACCTGCGCCGCACCAAACTCGTCCCCCGCAAGCGCTAATCGCATCCCCACCAATAAGTTGCGGTGAAATACGGACTGTTTAAGCCTGTTAGGCCGCCCAACAGTCCCTATTTCACCGCAACTGCTTTTTGGGATCCATTTGTGCGGGGGAGTTGTGGAGTTGTGCAGGCAGACGAGGTTTTTCTGGAAATACGCTCCCGATGCGCGTATAGTACCGATTGTTTTGTCGGCTCCTGCTGCGTCGAGTCCAAACCGCAAAATGCCATGAGCGGCGCGGATGCAGCCAGGAGGCACGAGGACAACCCATCGTGGCCACGCCCCGTGCTTAAAACCCCAAGAAGGAGTGAACAATGGCAGAAGAGAAGTATGTGCCGCGTCTGAAGACCAAGTACAACAACGAGGTCAAGCAGCAGCTTCAGGACAAGTTCCAGTACGAGAACGTCATGATGATCCCCAAGTTTGAGAAGATCGTCGTGAACATGGGTGTCGGCGAGGCCGCTACCGATTCCAAGGCCATCGACGGTGCCGTGCGCGACCTGCGCGCCATCACCGGCCAGCAGCCGATGATCACCCGTGCCCGCAAGTCCATCGCTACCTTCCGCCTGCGCGCTGGTATGCCGATCGGCTGCAAGGTTACCCTGCGTGGCGACCGTATGTGGGAGTTCTTCGATCGTCTGACCTCCGTCGCGATCCCCCGTATCCGCGACTTCCGCGGCATCTCCGCCAAGAGCTTCGACGGCCGTGGTAACTTCTCCATGGGCGTCACCGAGCAGCTCATCTTCCCCGAGATCGACTTCGACTCCGTCGATCACCAGCGCGGTATGGACATCACTTTCGTGACCACCGCCAACACCGATGAGGAGGCCAAGGCCCTTCTGGACGCCTTCGGTTTCCCGTTCAAGAAATAGGTTCACCTGCCCTATAAGCGCCGTTCCCACAAGGGGGCGGCGCTTGGGGCGAACAATACTCTATGTGAGGAGGATATAAGTGGCTAAGACATCGATGATCGTCAAGTGCAATCGCAAGCAGAAGTTCTCTACTCGTGAGTACACGCGCTGCCAGCGCTGCGGCCGTCCGCACTCTGTGTACCGCAAGTTCGGCCTGTGCCGTGTCTGCTTCCGCGAGCTTGCACTCAAGGGCGAGCTTCCCGGCGTTAAGAAGGCCAGCTGGTAAGTCACTACCAGCGTTTCAAGCATCAGTTTGGAACAGGGAAAACGCGCTAAAAAGGCTTTGCCGTTAAGGGCGGCGAAGAACCAAGAGCACGTGTTCATCAAGAACGAAGGAGAATCTGTATGAACCTTACAGACCCGATCGCAGATATGCTTACGCGCATCCGTAACGCTAACTCTGTGAACAAGGCCACGGTCTCCATGCCGAGCAGCAAGAAGCTCGTCGAGATCGCTCGTGTTCTGCACGAGGAGGGCTACATCGAGGGCTACGATGTTGAGGACACCGTTCCCCAGAAGACTCTGCACATCACGCTTAAGTATGGTCCCAAGAAGGCTAAGGTCATCAACGGCATCCGCCGCATTTCCAAGCCGGGCCTGCGTAAGTACACCGGCGTTGCCGACATGCCCCGCGTCCGCGGTGGCCTTGGTACCGCCATTATTTCCACCAGCCATGGCGTCATGACCGACCGCGATGCTCGCAAGCACAACGTCGGCGGCGAGATCATCGCTTACGTCTGGTAATTCGCTCGGTAGGTAGAAGGAAAGGAGATCACCGTGTCTCGTATCGGTAATAAGCCTGTCCAGATTCCCGCCGGAGTCGAAGTGGCAGTCAACGGCAACAACGTTGTCGTCAAGGGCCCCAAGGGCCAGCTCGAGCTCGATGTCTTTGAGAAGCTCGCTATCAACGTCGAGGACAATGTTCTCACCGTTTCCCGTCCCGACGACGAGCGTGAGACCCGTGCCCGCCACGGCCTCACCCGCGCCCTCATCCACAACATGGTTGTTGGCGTTTCCGAGGGCTTCGAGAAGAAGCTCGAGCTCGCCGGCGTCGGTTACCGCGTGCAGCAGAAGGGCAAGAACCTCGAGTTCTCCCTGGGCTTCTCGCACCCCGTGATCGTCGAGGCTCCCGAGGGCATCACCTTCGAGGTTCCCGACAACACCCACGTGAACGTCAAGGGTATCAACAAGCAGCAGGTCGGTCAGATCGCCGCTGAGATCCGCGGCCATCGTCCTCCCGAGCCTTACAAGGGCAAGGGTATCCACTACGTTGGCGAGCACATCCGCCGCAAGCTGGGTAAGGCCGCCAAGTAGTCGTAACCGACTCACTCGCATAAGACCAGCACCCCGTCAGGTGCTGGCAAGATCAACCTTTTTAGGAGTTTACGTATGAACAAGCATAAGGCGAAGCTGGAAGGCCTCAAGCGTCGTCAGCGTCGTGTTCGCGGCAAGGTCTCGGGTACCTCCGAGCGTCCGCGTCTTCGCGTGACCCGTACTAACGCCAACATCTATGCCCAGATCATCGACGACAGCAAGGGCTCCAGCCTGACGCTCGTCTCTGCCTCGACCCTCGAGGCCGAGTTCAAGGGCACCCACACCTCGAACAAGGAGGCTGCGGAGAAGGTCGGTCAGCTCGTTGGCAAGCGTGCCATCGAGGCCGGCATCACCAAGGTCGCCTTCGATCGCGGTGGCCGTATCTACCATGGCCGCGTCAAGGCCCTCGCCGACGGTGCTCGTGCCGCCGGTCTCGAGTTCTAGGAGGTATGTAGCACATGGCTCGTAATCAGAAGCAGCAGCGCGAGGCCTCCGAGTTCGAGGAGCGCGTCGTTTACATCAACCGCGTGTCGAAGACCGTCAAGGGTGGTCGTCGCATGAGCCTCGTCGCTCTCGTCGTCGTTGGCGACGGCAAGGGCAACGTCGGCGTTGGCATGGGCAAGTCCGCTGAGGTGCCCATGGCCATCTCCAAGGCATCTCTCGATGCCAAGAAGAACATGTTCCACGTGCCGGTGACCGAGCAGGGCACCATCCCGCACGAGGTTCTCGGCCACTTTGGTGCCGGCCGCATCATCATTAAGCCCGCTGTCGAGGGTACCGGCGTTATCGCCGGCGGCGCTGTGCGTCCCCTCTTTGAGCTTGCTGGCATCAAGAACGTCCTGTCCAAGTCCCTCGGTACCGACAACGGCCTCAACATCATCAAGGCTGCCGTCGAGGGCCTCAAGGAGCTCTCCAGCCCTGAGGACGTCGCGGCTCGCCGTGGCCTGACGGTCTCCGAGATGTTCGTCGGTAAGGAGAACTAAGCATGGCTGACACCATCAAGATCAAGCAGGTCCGCAGCACCAACGGTTGCAAGCAGGACCAGGTCCGTACTGTCCGTGCCCTCGGTCTCCACAGGATCCGCGAGGTTCGCGAGATTGCTGACAACGAGTCCGTCCGCGGCATGATCTTCAAGGTCAAGCACCTTGTCGAGATTGTAGAGGAGTAGCAAATGCAGCTTCACGATCTTACTCCCGCGCCCGGTTCCACCAAGAACCGCAAGCGCGTCGGCCGTGGCAATTCTTCGGGTCACGGCACCACTTCTGGCCGCGGCCAGAAGGGCCAGGGTTCCCGCTCTGGCGGCACCAAGGGTGCCGGCTTCGAGGGTGGCCAGACTCCGCTGGCTATGCGCCTGCCCAAGCTTCCGGGCTTCCGCAACCCCCGTCGTATCGAGTACACCGCTGTTAACGTTGAGCGTCTCGAGCGTAAGTTCGAGGACGGCGCTGTGATCGACGGTGCCGCTCTTAAGGCCGCTCGCATCACCAAGAGCGAGTTCGAGCCCGTCAAGGTGCTCGGCAATGGTGAGCTCACCAAGAAGTTCACGGTCAAGGTCGACAAGGTCAGCGCTTCTGCGCAGGCCAAGATCGAGGCCGCCGGCGGAAAGGTCGAGCTGCCGTGCTAAATGGTCTTAAGAATGCTTTCCGCATCAAAGAATTGCGCGAAAAGATTCTTTTTACCATAGCTATGCTCGTCGTGTACCGCATTGGTGCGCACGTTCCTGTGCCCGGCATTCCTTTCCAGGGGATGCTGGGCCTTTTCTCGACCGATAACAATTCGGTCGCCGCAGGTGCTATGGCCCTCCTGAATCTTTTCTCTGGCGGCGCGTTGAGCTATGTGTCGGTGTTTTCGCTGGGCATCATGCCTTACATCACCAGCTCGATCATCCTCCAGATGCTCCAGGCCGTCGTGCCTTCCCTGCATGAGCTTGCCCGCGAGGGCGAGGTTGGTCAGACCAAGATTACGCAGTATTCGCGTTACCTCACCCTGGCTCTGGCAATCCTCAACTCCGTGGGTTACCTCTTCCTCTTTAAGAGCTTCGGCATCAGCTTCAATGGCGCCGGCGCTCCCGAGATCATCTTCGACCTCATGATCGTCGGTACGCTCACCGCGGGCGCCATTCTGATCATGTGGATTGGTGAGCTCATCACCCAGCGCGGTATCGGCAACGGCATGTCGCTGATCATCTTCGCGAACATCATGGCCGGTCTGCCGCAGGCTATCTTCTCCAGCACCGAGGGCAATGCCGGTGGCATCATCACCATGGTGATCATCTGCGCCATCATCCTGCTGGTCATTCCGCTGATCGTTTTCCTTGAGCGCGGCCAGCGCCGCATCCCGGTCTCCTACGCCAAGCGCGTCGTGGGCCGTCGCATGATGGGTGGCCAGACCACCTACTTGCCCATCAAGGTCAACACCGCGGGCGTCGTGCCGATCATCTTCGCTTCGGCGCTGCTGTACTTCCCGGCTCAGATTGCTGTGTTCTTCCCCGGCATCGGCTGGATTCAGGCAGTTGCCTCTGCGCTTTCGACCGGTTGGCTCAACTGGGTGCTTAATGTTGTCCTTATCGTGTTCTTCGCGTACTTCTACACCTCCATGGTGTTCAACCCCGATGACACGGCCGACAACCTTAAGAAGCAGGGCGGCTTTATTCCGGGCGTCCGTCCGGGTAGGGCTACCGCGGCCTACATCAAGAACGCGCTCAACAAGATCACGCTTCCCAGCGCTGTCTTCTTGGCGCTCATCGCCATCGTGCCTTCGATCATCTTCTCCTTCACGGGTAACCATCTGATCCAGGCATTTGGCGGCACGTCCATCCTCATCATGGTAGGCGTCGTGCTCGACACGGTCGATAAGCTCGAAGGCCAGATCAAGATGTATGATTACGATGGATTCTTTAAATAGGCTAGAGGAGGATTGCTCATGAACCTCGTATTGCTCGGAGCTCCGGGTGCCGGTAAGGGCACCGTTGCACAGGAGCTCGTCGCCGAGTTTGGCGTCGCTCACATTTCCACGGGCGACCTGCTGCGTGCTGCCGTCAAGGGTGGCACCGAGCTTGGTATTCAGGCTAAGAAGTACATGGACGCCGGCGAGCTCGTTCCCGACCAGCTCGTGATCGACCTTGTCAAGGAGCGCCTTGCCGCCGATGACGCCCAGCAGGGTTTCATTCTTGATGGCTTCCCGCGCAACACCGCCCAGGCTGTGACGCTCGATTCCGAGCTCTCCGCCATGGGTCGCGAGATCGACTGCGCCCTTCTGGTCGACGTGGCCCCCGAGGTCATCATCGACCGTCTGTCTTCGCGTCGCACCTGCCGCGCCTGCGGTTACACCGGCACCGCTGCCGATGCTACCTGCCCCAAGTGTGGTGGCGAGATGTATCTGCGCGACGACGACAAGCCCGAGACCATTAAGAACCGTCTCGACGTCTACGAGAAGTCCACGAGCCCGCTCGTCGACTACTATCGTGGCCAGGGTCTGCTTAAGTCGGTCAACGGTGACCAGGCTCGCGAGACCGTGTACGGGGATGTCAAAGAGGCTCTCGGTCTATGATCAAGATTAAGTCTGCAACGCAAATCGAGCAGATGAAGAAGGCAGGAGCGCTATCTAAGATGGCGCTCCGCCACGTTGGGGCCATGGTTCGCCCTGGTGTTTCGACCTTTGAGCTCGATCAGCTTGCGGAGCAGATTATCCGCATGCATGGTGGCACCCCGGCCTTTAAAGGTTACGGCGGGTTCCCCGGTACCATCTGTGCATCGATTAACGATGCCGTGGTGCACGGTATTCCCAATCCCGACATGATCCTGCGTGATGGCGATATCATCTCCATCGATACGGGAGCCGTTGTCGACGGTTGGGTCGGCGATAA
Source organism: uncultured Collinsella sp. (assembly GCA_902482615.1). Lineage (GTDB taxonomy): Bacteria > Actinomycetota > Coriobacteriia > Coriobacteriales > Coriobacteriaceae > Collinsella. Next base: position 6,610 of record CABTAA010000022.1, on the reverse strand, counting down.
CGCTTGGACGTTTTTCGTCGGTACCCCCACGCCCGAGGCCAAGGCCCTGTGTGAGGTTACGCGCGATTGCCTTAAGGCTGCAATCGAGCAGGCTGTTCCCGGTAACCATATTGGGGACATTGGCTATGCCGTCCAGTCTCTCGCCGAGTCTCACGGCTATGGCGTGCTTCGCGATTATGTGGGGCACGGTATTGGCCATGTGATGCACGAGGACCCCAACGTTCCGAATTACGGAAAGAAGGGGAGGGGCGTTCGTCTCCAGGCCGGTATGGTCATTGCCATCGAGCCGATGGTTACGATGGGTTCCAACCATGTGAGCACAGGCTCCGATGGTTGGATCGTCACGACTAACGACCACCTGCCCGCCGCGCACTACGAGAACACCGTCGCCATTACCGATGACGGCCCGGTGATTCTTACCACCGACGCGCAAGGCGCTTGGTGCTCCTTGCAAGGAGGCGAAATGTAAAAGTCGCCGCCCCCTGATGCCCAACCTCGCTTTCAATTTCGAAGGCATGACCCCAAGGTCTATGCCTTCTCATTTCAAGGCGATCTTGGGCATCAGGGAACGGCTTTGTTTTACATTTCGAATGTAACAGGTTCCACTTAGTTGTGGAGCCATTACGAAGATATTACGATACGTGCACGCGTATTGTAGAATACTCAATCGCTGTCGTTTTCTAGAGAAAGATGATTGCTTGTGAAGAAGGAAGACGCAATTGAGCTCGAGGGTACGGTAAAGGAGCCGCTGCCCAACGCCATGTTTAAGGTTGAGCTCGAGAACGGTCATTCGGTTCTGTGCAACATTTCTGGCAAGATCCGAATGAATTACATCCGCATTCTCCCCGGTGACAGGGTTGTCGTGGAGCTTTCCCCGTACGACCTGACCCGCGGTCGCATCACCTATCGCTATAAATAGCGACACACATACACGCTCTTTTCCGACTGCAGGCTTAGCTCAACCTACGGTCGGTTTGCGTGTGAAGACCAGCCATAGTTTTAAACGCCTGCGGCTGGGCGAGTAGATAGTAGGGAAGTAGTTTGAGCGCTACCGAAAGGAAGAACGATGAAGGTACGTCCTTCGGTCAAGAAGATGTGCGATAAGTGCAAAATCATTAGGCGCCATGGCAAGGTCCTCGTCATTTGCGAGAACCCCCGTCATAAGCAGCGTCAGGGTTAAGAGAGGAGACTACGTTGGCCCGTATTAATGGTGTCGACCTCCCGCGTGAGAAGCGCGTTGAGATCGGTCTGACCTACATTTACGGCATCGGCCGCACCACTGCGACGAAGATTTGCGTCGAGTGCAACGTTAACGTGGATACGCGCGTTAAGGACCTCACCGAGGATGAGGTTAACGCCATCCGCGATTACATCGATAAGAATCAGATCATGGTTGAGGGCGACCTCCGCCGTGAGCGCAATCAGAACGTCAAGCGCCTTATGGACATCGGCTGCTACCGCGGCCTTCGTCACCGCAAGGGCCTCCCGGTCCGCGGCCAGCGCACCCACACTAACGCTCGTACCCGCAAGGGCCCGAAGCGTCAGATCGGTGCTAAGAAGAAGAAATAAGGAGCGCTAGATAGATGGCTACTGCTAAGAAGAACGTTCGCGCTGCCCGTCTGAAGCGCGCGGACCGTAAGAACATTTCCGTGGGCCAGGCTCACATTCGTTCTACGTTCAACAACACGATCGTTTCGATCACCGATCCCCAGGGCAACGTCATTTCCTGGAAGTCGGCTGGCCAGGTGGGCTTCAAGGGCTCCCGTAAGTCCACGCCGTTCGCTGCCCAGATGGCTGCCGAGGCTGCTGCCAAGCAGGCCATGGAGCATGGCATGAAGAAGGTTTCCGTCTTCGTCAAGGGCCCCGGCTCCGGTCGTGAGACCGCCATCCGCTCCCTCCAGGCTGCTGGCCTCGAGGTCTCGAGCATCCAGGACAAGACCCCCATCCCGCACAACGGCTGCCGCCCCAAGAAGCGTCGCCGCGTGTAACTGAAAGGATCGTATCAATATGGCAATCGACAGGACTCCTGTTCTTAAGCGCTGCCGTCAGCTCGGGATCGATCCCGCTGAGCTCGGTTACAGCAGCAAGAAGGAATCTATCCGTCAGCCCAAGCGCCGTCGCAAGGAATCTGAGTACGGCATGCAGCTGCGCGAGAAGCAGAAGGTCAAGTTCATCTATGGCGTTCTGGAGAAGCAGTTCCACGGCTACTTCAACAAGGCCCGTAAGATGAACGGCGTCACCGGTGAGAACCTCATGATCATCCTTGAGTCTCGCCTCGACAACGTCGTCTTCCGTCTTGGCTTCGCCCGCACCCGCAAAGAGGCTCGTCAGTCCGTCCGTCACGGTCACTTCACCGTGAACGGCAAGCGCGTGGACATCCCGTCCTACCGCGTTAAGGCCGGCGACGTCGTCGCTGTCGGCGAGAAGTTCCGTGACCTCCTCCCCATCAAGGAGGCTCTGATTTCCTCCGAGCGTTTCGAGGTCCCTGGCTGGCTCGAGGTCGATATCGAGAAGCTGTCTGGTAACGTGCTCGCTCTGCCGACGCGTGAGCAGATCAGCGGTGATATCAACGAGCAGCTCATCGTCGAGCTCTACTCTAAGTAGTCCATCCGGGCTGCTGAGGCTGGAGGTAATACATGTCAGAATTCATTAGGCCTCAGGTTCAGGTCGAAGAGATCAACGAGACGTCTGCTCGTGTCTCCGTCGAGCCGCTCGAGCGTGGTTACGGCGATACGCTGGGTAACTCCCTTCGTCGCGTTCTTCTGTCCTCGCTCGAGGGTGCCGCCGTCGAGGCTATTCAGATCGATGGTGCGCAGCACGAGTTCATGACCATCCCTAACATGGTCGAGGATGTCACCGACATCGTCCTGAATGTCAAGGGTCTTGTCTTCAGGGCTCTCGGCACGACCGACGAGGCGACCGCCACCATCTCGGTTGACGGCCCCTGCGAGGTCACCGGTGCGGACTTCTTTATTCCGTCCGAGTTTGAGCTGGTCAACCCCGAGCAGCACATTGCTACGCTCACCGAGGGTGGCCATCTCACCATGAGCATGCGCATCGGCTATGGCCGCGGCTATGTTTCTGGCGAGGCCAACAAGCGCGACAACGATCCCATCGGTGTGATCCACGTCGACTCGTTGTACTCGCCGGTTTCCCGTTGCGCCAAGCTCGTTGAGGCTTGCCGTGTCGGTCAGCACACCGACTACGACCGCCTTGTCCTCGAGATCGAGACCAACGGCTCCATCGCCCCGCGCGACGCCGTGGTCCAGGCTGCCAATATCATCAACCAGCATATGGCCGCCTTTATGAACCTTGCCGAGACCCCCGAGGTCGAGGAGGAGGCTTCGATCTTCGCTCCCGAGGTCACCAACGACAACGCCGAGCTGGACAAGCAGATCGAGGATCTGGACCTTTCCGTCCGTTCCTACAACTGCCTTAAGCGCGCCAGCATTCACTCGGTCCGTCAGCTCGTTGAGTTCTCGGAGAACGATCTGCTCAACATCCGTAACTTCGGTGTTAAGTCGATCGAGGAAGTGAAGGACAAGCTTAAGTCCATGGGCCTGAGCCTGAAGGCTTAATGCTTCGCATATTTGAGGAGAAACTAGACCATGCGTCACAACGTTAAGAAGGGCCTGAAGCTCGGCACCGATGCGAGCCACACCAAGGCCATGAAGAAGAGCCTTGCTAAGGCCCTCTTCGAGAACGACCGCATCAAGACCACCGAGACCCGCGCTAAGGCGCTGCGTTCGGTCGTCGATCCGATCATCACTTGGGCCAAGAAGGGCGACCTGCACTCTCGTCGTCTGGCTATCGCCAAGCTCGGCGATAAGCAGCTCGTTGCCGAGATCTTCGACAAGGCTGCCCAGGGTATGTGGCAGGACCGCAACGGCGGTTACACCCGCATCATGAAGCTCGGTAACCGTAAGGGCGACAATGCTCCCATCGTTATCATGGAGCTCGTCACCGAGCCTTGCACGCCTAAGGCCAAGAAGGCTGCTCCGGCCCCTAAGAAGGCCGCTGCTCCCAAGAAGGTCGAGGCTGCCGAGGAGGCTCCTGCTGAGGAGACCGCTGAGTAGACAATCCGTCTGCATAGGCTATATTCGAGGGGTACGTTCGCGTACCCCTCTTTTTTTGTCGAAATGCCATTGCCTGTTTGTTGGGAGCGCCCATGACCGCGCCGTCTGATTTCAATTCGATTCCCGAGCTCGACGCCACGCTCGTTTTCCGCGTGGCCTACGATGGCTCGTCCTATAGCGGCTTTGCCGAGCAGCCTGGCCAGACGACGGTTGCGGGCGAGTTGCGCCGCGCTATCGAGACGCTCCTGCGCCGCCCGATCGACCTGACGTGTGCGGGGCGTACCGATGCCGGCGTGCATGCGGTGGCACAGTTCATCAGCGTGCCCGTAACGGACGCTGAGTTGGCTTTGACGCGCCGTAGGTGGCTGAGGGCTATGGATGCCCTCCTGCCCAAAGATATCGCCATAAACGAGGTCTACAAGGCCCGTAAAGGCTTTTCTGCACGCTTTGATGCGCGTTCCCGTACGTATACGTACCGTATTGCCGATCGCGACGCGCGCCCTGTGCTTTCGCGCGGTGCGGTGTGGTGGTATCGCTACCCATTGGATGTTGAGGCGATGTCTGCGGCCTGTACTGCGCTGCTGGGCGAGCAGGACTTCAAGAGCTTTTGCAAGGTGGCGTCTGCTGTGGGCAAGCCCACGCACCGCTGCGTGATGCGTGCCGAGTTTGGCCATGAGGTTGCGTTTGGCGAGGACATCCTGACGTTTACCATCGAGGGCAATGCGTTTCTGCATTCGATGGTCCGCACGATCGTGGGCACGCTTGTCGAGATTGGCATGCATCGCCGTGAACCCGAGTGGATGCGCGAGGTCATCGATGCTTGCGACCGTACCGCTGCGGGCCCCACGGCTCCTGCCTGCGGCCTTACGTTTATGGGCGTGGATTACGATCCCGCCGAGCTCGTCGTGCTCGACTAGGGGAGGGCTCGACGCGTCGTGCGTCGACACCCGTCATCTGTGGGCTGCGCGTGTTCAACATCTGTTCTTGGCGTGCAATACAACCGGTGTCTCATTGCTTTTATTGCTGGGGCGTATCATGAACCACGGTTTGATTCATTGCTGTCGAGAGGATGGATAACTTGGTTCGACGTGGCTCGCATCCGCGACTTTCGGTGATCCTTGTGGTAGAAGGTTCGCCCAGCTATGCGATGCGTGCGCTCGAGAGTATCCAGAACCAAGACCTCTACGATTTGCAGATTGTCGTTGTCTGCCGCGATGCTGCGCCCGGTGTGCGCTATTCGCTTCAAGTTGCTGCCGACAGGGACATCCATATTGATTTGATTGACGTCGAGGACGCGAAGCGCGGTGCTTGTCTTCGTGCCGGTTTTGCTGCCTCGCGTGGCTCTCAAATCATCGCTATGAACGCCGATGAGTGGTTTGCTCCGCAGTCCCTTTCCAAGATGGTCGATATCGCGTGCGATACTGCGGCAGACATAGTGTTCCCCACGGTGTCGCTCGACCGCTATGATGCACATCGAGACCGCCATTCGCGCGTCTCGGATGCTACTCATATTTCCATTGATAGCAAATCCTCGATGGTGGCCTGGCTGCCTCAGTTGATTTTAGGCGGCCTTGTCGTTCAGACCTCTGGCGTGATGTACAGCCGCCCGCTGTTTGAGACATGCCTTTTGTGCGACAAGGTGTTTCGCACAGTTGGGTTTATGGCATATGCGCTCTCGCAGGCACGATGCGTGTCCGGCTGCGGCGACGCTTGTTTCCACGCGGCGGCACCTAAGCTTACAGATGCCTTTGATCCCCCCATGTATGCCAAGGTATCCGATGACACCCGAGCGCTCGACGAGCTTGCGGACTCACTCTCGGAAGCAGATAGCGGTGGTCGGCTCAAGCTAGCAAGCCAAAAGTTCTACTTTGCCGGACTGGTCGCCTGCATCGAGAATTTGTGTCTGAGCCCGCATGGGGTGTCGTCAATCGAGCGTTCCGCCCGCATGCGTGATATGCTCGATGCGCCTCGAACCCGTCAGATGGTCGCCGCGCTCAAGGATAACCATCGGGGGCTCGGTCTGTTGTTTGGGCCGATCGCCAGCGCCAAGCCCGCGCGCTGCGTGATGTGTACGCATCTGGCAGCTTTTCTTAACCGGACGGGCACAAAAACCGCCTAAACGGCTCATTTCGAAACAAATTTGCATAGAATTGTTTCGAAATGCGTTCTTATACACAAAAGCCTTCAAATAGCGTTAAACTATTCAATCACTGATTGATTGTCTCCGCCATCTTTTGGAGAGAGGGTTTGTATGGCTAAAAAACGCAATGGGCGCCAGGATGCCATTAGAGATATTGTGCGCAATAAGGACGTCCGCACGCAGCGCGTGCTGGTCGATGAGCTCCGCGCTATGGGCTTTGATTGCACGCAGGCGACTGTCTCTCGCGATATTGCCGATATGGGGCTGCGTAAGCTCCCTGAGGGCATCTATGTTCTGGCAGAGGACCTGCACCTGCAGCGTATGGTTTCCGAGCTCGTAACGGGCGTTCTGCGCACCGATAATCTGGTTATGATTAAGGCTCAGCCTGGCACGG
>CABTAA010000021.1 GCA_902482615.1 uncultured Collinsella sp. | reverse complement strand
TCAACGACAACGCCGCCGGCACCCCCATGCCCGAGCCTGCCGCCATGCTCGACCTGGGCGACGGCAAGCCGCTGCCCGTGCTCATCCCCGAGTCCGAGCAGTTCGCCAACCGCCTGCGCAAGAATGCCCGCCTGCGTCGCAAGTGGGCCAAGCGCGAGGGCGTGAGCTGCTACCGCGTCTACGATGCCGACCTACCCGACTACTCCGCCGCTATCGACCTGTACGAGGGCTGCCCGCAGACGCGGGGCCGCTGGCTCGTCATCGCCGAATACGCCGCGCCCAAGACTATCGACCCCGCGCTTGCCCAGGCCCGCATGCTCGACATCTTGGCCATCGCGCCGCGCATCTTGGATGTTCCGGCCGAGCACGTGCACGCCAAGGCCCGCATGCGTTCGCGCGGCGGCTCGCAGTACGGCAAGCAGGGTGCCGGCAAGGGCGGATCGGGCGAGCGTGCCAACATCGCGCGCCGTCGCCTGCCGCTCATCGAAGAGGGCGGCCTTACCTTTGCCGTCAACTTTGACGACTATCTGGATGTGGGCATCTTCCTGGACCACCGCGTCACCCGCAACCTGGTGCGCGAGCACGCTAAACAGGCGCGCCGCTTCCTCAATCTGTTCGCCTACACCGGCACCGCCACCTGCTATGCGGCAGACGGCGGCGTCGAGGAAACCGTGACGGTCGACCTTTCCAACACCTACCTGGACTGGGCCGAGCGCAACATGCGCCAGAACGGCTTTGTGGGTCCGCAGCATCACTTTGTGCGCGACGACGTGCTCGCCTGGATTCGCGACCAGCGCCAGACGCGCAACCGCTGGGACCTGATCTTTGTCGACCCGCCCACGTTCTCGAACTCGTCCAAGATGGGCCGTCGCACCTGGGATGTTCAGCGCGACCATGTTGAGCTTTTGGCTGGCGTATCGCGCCTGCTCGCGCAGGGCGGGCACGCCATCTTTAGCTGCAACCTGCGCGGCTTCCGCCCCGAGACGCGCAAGCTCGCGCGTGTGGGCGTGGTGCTGGAGGACATTACGGCACAGACCATCCCCGAGGATTTCGCGCGCAATCAGAAGGTGCACCATTGCTATATCGTGCGCCGCCTGCCCATCGAGGACGCCATGGCCGAGGTCGGCTTTAGCGCCGAGGAGATTGCAGAGCGAACCGAGGAACTGCGCAATCCCGAGGCCCGCAAGCCCCGTGCGGCAGCACCCGCGCACGCGCAGGCCGGCAACGGCAAGTCGAACTTTGCTGGCAAACCCTCTCCTGCCGGCAAGCTCAAAAAGAAGAAGTTCTACGCCAGCAAGCCCAAGGGCAAATAACAAAGTTGCGGTGGAATAGTTCCTAAAAAGCCTGGTAAAGGCCCAAACAGGAACTATTTCACCGCAACTCATATTGGGATGGTGGTTGGCGATTTAGCCTTGGGTGACCAGTCGGTAACCGATGCCCACGTGCGTTTGGATATAGCGCGGGTGCGCGGGGTCGGACTCGATCTTCTTACGCAACGTGCCCATAAAGACGCGCAGGCTCGCCAGGTCGCTCTTGGTTGCCGTGCCCCAAATCTCGTGCAGGATAGACTGGTGCGTCAGCACCTTGTCGGCGTTATGCGCCAGCAGACATAGCAGTTTGTACTCGATCGGCGTCAGATGCAGCTCCTCGCCATCCATCGTGGCGATGCCGGCATCAAAATCGATATGCAGCTCACCGGTATCGAACGAGCCCTCGGACGCACCCATGCCAATCTGCGCATACGAAAGGCGCCTGAGCGTCGTGCGAATGCGCGCGAGCAACTCCTCGACCGAAAACGGCTTGGTCAGGTAATCGTCGGCGCCGGCATCGAGTGCGCGAATCTTGTCCGCATCCTCACTGCGCGCCGAGACCACGATGATCGGCATGCCCGACCATGCGCGCACCGACTCCACCACCTTGACGCCGTCCATATCGGGCAGACCAAGATCGAGCAGCACAATGCTCGGTGCCTGCGATGAGGCAGCGGCAATGGCGGCATGGGCGGTCTCCACGGCCATATGACGCAAGCCGTGCGCCTCGAGCGCGGCAACAATAAGATTGCGAACGGCGGGGTCGTCCTCAACGACCAAGATGAGCGGTTTTACGGCAGAGTTCGGCACAGCGCTACTCCTTATCAAACGAAACATCGGCGACGGGAAGCCCAATCGTAAAGACCGAGCCGTGAGGGTCCGCCGCGGCAACCTCTATGCTACCGCCATGCGCCAGCGCAATGGAGCGGCAGAGCGAAAGACCCAGACCCACGCTGCGATGGCTGTCGGCAAGACCGTGGTTGGCGGTGTAGAACGACTCAAAGATTCGCTCGCGGTCCTCGGGCGCAATGCCCGGGCCGTCATCGGCCACCGAGCACGTCACGTGCCCATCGTCGACGCCAATCGAAATCACGATATGCGAGCCTGCGGGCGTATAGGTGATGGCGTTGTTCACCAGATTGACCACCAGCTGCACCATCAGACGCGCATCAACGTTGACGAGCGCCGGCTCGTCGCACGGCACCACCTTAAGGTCGTGCTCGCGCACGGCAGGGTTCACGTGGCGCAGCGCCTCCTCGACGATATCGTCCATAAGCTCGAGCGTAGTCGACAGATGCACGCCGCCACCCTCGAGCTTGGTGATGGCGAGCAGATTCTCGACGGTGGCGTTGAGCCACAGCGCATCCGAGCGAATGGACAGGAGCAGGCCGCGGCGCGTCTGGGCATCGAGCACCGCGGTGCCGGTCGAGCCCTGATCGAGCAGCACGTCGGCATTACCCGAAATGCTGGTAAGTGGCGTGCGCAGATCGTGCGAGATGGAGCGAAGCAGGTTGGCGCGCAGCTGCTCGTTTTTGGCGAGCACCGCCGCTTCCTCGCGGGCCTCCATGGCGCGGGCGCGGTCGAGCGCCAGTTCGCCTTCGCTCACGATGGCATCGGCAAGCGTCCGCTCCTCGTGCGTCAGCACGTCGGGCTCGGCAACGATAGCCAGCACGCCCACCACCGAGGCGGGGTCGCCCGAGCGCACGAAGCCGTCGCCCGTGCGAACCGTCAGGTAGATGCCATAAAACGCCGATCCGCCATAGGTGGCATCGAGCGGCGTTCCCACATAGGCGGACGCCGAGAGCCGCGGCGGCATCTGCGGCGCCAGCTCGTGCACCGGCGCGGCATCGCCCACGGCTGTGTACGTCGCACGCGGCAGCAGGTCATCACCCTCGTCGTCGGCGCTGTACCACACGACCGGACAGCCCGAAAGACGCGCCAGCTGCGTGGCCATGGCGTGAACGATCTGATGCTGATCGGCGCACCGCTGCAGCATGCGATTGGTCTCGAGCACCATATGCGTGCGGCGGTCGCTGGCGGCAGCCTGTGCCAAGGCGCGGCGCAGGGCCAACGCAATCGAGCTCGACACAAGCGAGACCACGAACATGATGAAGAACATGCCGGGATAGCCGCGGTCGATAAGCGACAGCGAGTAGCGCGGATCGACAAACAAGAGGTTGTAGAGCGCCACGGCGGCAGCCGAGCTCAGCAAGCAATACAGGCGACTCCAGGTAAAGAATGCGCACAGCTGAACGGCGAACACATAGACGATCATGATGCTCGGCGCGAGACCCGGATGGTCGAGCAGCGCACCCACAATCGTCGCCGCGACCAACAGCCCCACCGATACGCAAGCGTCATACAGAGGAGTGCGGCGCGTCAGCGTTGTGCGCCGCCACCAAAAGTTATCGGCAATATCGCCGTCCGTACGGACGTCCATCAGCGCCCCGCCCCTCTCTCGAAAACAAAAACCACCACAAAGGGACAGACACCTTTGTGGTGGTTTCCCTTGTGGTGGTTCCAAGTGTATAGCCTTTGCAACCGGCGGTCGCTAGACAAACAGCACGTGCGCGAGCAGGGCACACACGCACACCGCTCCAAATACCAGTGCCACGATCGAGATCACGCGGTCGGCCATATCCATGTTGGCACGGTTCGTAAGGAACCGATCTTCGGCGGCGTCGACACGCGCCTCACGCACCATTTCGACCACCGCCTCACGGCCATCGAGCGCCTTTGTATCCATGTTTACCTCCCCAGCCTCATGCTTATCCATCAAAAACCAACTCCGTGTAGCCGCCGACGTCTACGGCCGCTCGTTGGGAGCCAGGCGCTGCATCTTGTTCACGGCCTTGAACTTGGTGAACAGCGGCACGTACTCAAAGCTCACGTTGGAGTTCTCCAGACCGTACCAACGCGCGGGCGTGCCGGCGGCGCGGCGAATGATGTACTTGAGCGTGATGGCCGTACGCTCGCTGGGCTCCACATCGCTTTCGGGCGCCAGAAGCTTACGGATCAGGACGAACTTGAACGTGCCGATGTTACCCGGATCCTTGTAGACCGAGTAGTCATGCGTCTGCGGCGGCAGCTCGCCGGTGGCAGCCAGGTCCTGAACAACCTGACGCAGGTAGGCATTGACGCGCTGGTTGATCTTGTAGCCCAGGTACAGATGCACGCGGAACACGTAGTCGGTGCCGAACGTCTCGACCGAATAGGCAAAGGTGCGCGGTTCGTCCATGGTCTCGACATTCACAAACCACCAGGCGCGGGCACGCTTGGGATGCTTGTCCAAGATCGAATAGACGATATCGCGGTCGATGTAGTCGGTATGGGTGTCCTTGGTCAGGTACACGACGTTGTCGCTCATGCGCTCGTAACGGTCGTCGTCGCGCAGGCGCTTGAGCTGCGGCAGGTAGCTGCGCAGCGGCAGCAGCGTAAACTGGCGCTGCTCGACCGCCGTGCCGTTGTACCAGCACACCATAATGCCCATGATGAGTGCAGCCATGAGGATGGTGAAATAGCCGCCGTGGAAGAACTTGGTGAGCGAGCTCACAAAGAAAAAGCCCTCGAGCAAAAGGAAGAAGGCCGCGAAGATCCACGGAGCAACCTTGAGCTTGCGCTCCTCGTGCAGGTAGAAGAAGAGCAGCAGCGTGGTGCACATCATAGTCAGCGTAATGGCAAGGCCGTACGCGGCTTCCATATGCGCCGAGTTCTGGAACAGCAGCACCACGATGACGCAGCCGACAAGCATAACGTTGTTGACCATGGGGATGTAGAGCTGGCCCTTGGTCTCGGCAGGGTAGAAGACCTGCATGTGCGGCATGAGGTCCAGACGGCTGGCCTCGGACACCAGCGAGAATGCGCCGGTGATGAGCGCCTGCGAGGCAATGATGGCCGCGACGGTGGAAAGGCCGACGGCAAACGGGCGCAGGCCCGGGGCGAGCATCTGGTAGAACGGGTTGAGGTCGGCAATGCCCATGAGCTCGGGGTTGGCAGCGTTGTTCATAAGCCAAGCGCCCTGGCCCATATAGGAAAGCAGCAGGCAGCACTTAACGAACGGCCAGGTAGCGTAGATGTTGCCGCGGCCGACGTGGCCCATGTCGGAGTAGAGCGCCTCGGCACCGGTGGTGGCGAGGAAGCAGCTGCCCAGAATCATGATGCCCGCGTGGTTGTTGGGGCTCAGCAAAAAGGCGATGCCGCGCACCGGGTTGAGGCACAGCAGCACGGCGGGGTGCTGGAAGACAAAGAACAGACCCGTGCCGCCCAGAAACAGGAACCACAGCGTCATGATGGGGCCAAAGGCGTGACCGATCTTGGCCGTACCGATGCGCTGTACCAAGAAGAGCACGATGATGATGGCGAGCGTGATGGCGACGACGCGGCCCTGGTCATCGCCCAGCACGACATGGACCGCCGGGATGGTGCGCAGGCCCTCGATGGCCGTGGTAACGGTAACGGCCGGCGTCAGGATGCCGTCGGCGAGCAGCGCGGCGCCACCCAGCATGGCGGGGATGATAAGCCACTTGCCGCAGCGCTTGACCAGGCTGTACAGGGCAAAGATGCCGCCCTCACCATGGTTATCGGCGCGCAGCGAGATGAGCACATACTTGATGGTGGTCAGCAGCGTGACCGTCCACACGACAAGGGAGAGCGCGCCGAGCACGAACTCCTCCGTCACGCTTCCGATGCCGCCGTTGCCGGCAACGAGCGCCTTGGTTACATACATAGGGCTGGTGCCGATATCGCCGTACACCACGCCCAGCGTGACGAGCATCGCCGAGATGCTCACAGGAATCGCAGCGTGCGAGGCTGCCTCCTTGGCCTTTTGTTCCATAAGCCGGTTTCCTCCCAACTTTAATGTTCGAAGGGATTATAGGTAATCGACCCATGTTTTAATGCACTGTTTTCCCAGCTAAATAAACATTTATACGGCCTTTAGGCCACCTCGGCGATATGGAATGTGACAAAGGGACTGTCCCTTTGTCACATCGCCGCATTCGTTACTTGCCGAGCCAGTTTTTGAACCACCACTCCATGGAACGGCTCATCTCGGCCATAAAGGGGCTCGTGTGCTTGCGGGTGTAGATATCCACCACGCGCTCGCCTACCTCGCGGGCATGCGGACGGAACATCGCGTCCATCTCGGCCACCTGCGCGTCCATGGTCGCAGCATCGGCGCGGCAGTAGCGCTCCTCGTGCACCAGGTTCACCACGGGATGCGCAATAGCCGGGCGCTCCTTGCGGGGCGTGCCGATGATGAGCATCGACAGCGGCATGGTATAGGGCGGCAGATCGAGCAGCTCGGCAACTTCCTCGGCATTCTCGACGATATCACCGATATAGCAGCTCCCCAGGCCCAGAGCCTCGGCGGCAACCACGGCGTTTTGCGCGGCGATCACGGCGTCCTGGGCCGCGATGGCAAAGTCGCCCAAACCCGGCGCGCGGCGGGGCGCCTTACCCGTGCGCTCGACAAACTCGGGCTCAAAGCAGCCCACGTGCTCAAACAGATCGATCCACTTGGCATAATCGACCACAAATATCAGTGCCCAGGGCGCCTTGGCGATCATGGGCTGGTGGTCGCACAGGTCGGCCAGGCGGTCGAGCGTTGCCTGCTCGCGGATGCTCACGATGGAATACATCATCATGGCGCCCGCCGACGGCGCACGACTCGCCGCATGCAGAATCGCCGCCCGCTGCTCGTCGGTCACCGCCACGGGACGGTCATCGTCATCACGCGCGAAGGCACGCGTGGAGGAACGGTGCTCCAACGTGTCCAGCACCGCATTGCCCGTCGTCTCGACCGGATAGCCGCACGTATCCACAGCCTTGGTGCAAACCTGCTCGTTCATCGCCTCATCCTCGCTAATTCTTTAAGAAGCCTTTACGTTTCCGTGTAATTCCCGTCCATTATCGCGCAGGTCGCCACTCCATTGCGCCACACCGCCACACGTGCGCGTTAATATGGCTGGTTGTTGTGCGCAGCCACCAATTGCAGCGCATATCTTGGTAACAATCGGGTAAACCCCCGCTTTCGTAGGTTTTAGTTTGTGAGGAGTCTCAGCATGTTCGCTGCCGCCATCTCGCTCGTCGGTCTTGCGGCGACCGTCTACCTTGTCTTGCGCGAGGCCAAGGCCATTCGCGCTCAGTCGGGCACCGTTGCCAAAAGCGCTCTTGGGTGGAGCGTCGCCTTCGGCCTGTTCCAGCTCTTTTTGACCATTTGGGGCGCCATTGGCCTCGTCGCCCAAAACGAGCCGCTCGCCTTTGTGATGCTCATCCTAACCAACGCCATCCTCACCGGCTGCGCTTGGGCCAGCATCGCACGCGACCGCATCGCCCCGCGCGTCTTTGCGTTCGCCGCGCCCGACGCCCCCGCCCCCACCGGCAAGCTCGCCCGCCTGCGCGGCGCCTTTGTGGGCAAACCGCTCGTCGCCGCTGTCTTATGCCTGCTGCTCGCCGGCGTCTTTGCGCTGCTGGGCATGGAGGTCTCGTCCAACCACGACTTTACCTGGGTCTACCCCCTGTGCATCCTGCTCGAGTGGGCCATCATCACCACGCTCATGGTCGGCCTGTTCTTCCTGTTCCAGCGCCACGGCGCAGCTCCCGCGGTCCTGGCCTTTGCCCTCTTTGTCCTGGGCATTGCCGAGTTCTTCGTCATCACGTTTAAATCCATGCCCATCCAGCCGGGTGACCTTTCGGCCATCTCCACCGCCGCCGCAGTCGCCGGCAACGGCTACACCTTCTCGATCTCGCTGTTCTGCGTGCTGTCCATGGGCTTTACCGCCATCGCCATGCTGCTATGCGAGTACGCCGGCCTGGTCGCGCCGCATCGCCAGAAGGGCGCCGCCAACGCCAAGCGCATGCTGCTCACCAACCTGCTCGTCGCCGTGCTGTGCCTGGGCGGCGTGACCGCGCATGTTACGCTCATCGACTACTACAACACTCTCGGCATCACCGTCTACACCTGGCGCCCGCTCGAGAGCTACTGGCGCGAGGGCTACCTGCCCGCTTTCATTAGCGCAGCGCAGTCCATCAAGCCGCCCAAACCCGCCGACTACTCCGTCGACGATGCCAAGGCCACGCTCAAAAAGTACGCCAAGGCCTACGACAAGTCCGACGCGGCCAAGAGCGACGAGCGCGCCGCCGCAAAGGAGCAGTTCGACAGCGAGAAGCCCACGGTCATCGCCATCATGAACGAGACCTTCTCGGATCTATCCATCTACCAGAATATGCGCGCCGGCTACGAGGGCCCGCAGTACTTTAAGAGCCTGTCCAACTGCCTCAGCCGCGGCAAGCTCTACGTGAGCGCCTACGGCGGCGGTACCGCCAATACCGAGTTTGAGTTTATGACCGGCAACTCCATGGCCAACCTGGGCTCGGGTGTGTACCCCTACACCATCTACAACATGGAAACGACCGGGAACCTGGCAGAGCAGTTCAAGTCGCTCGGATATTCCACCACAGCCATGCACCCCAACCACGCGACCAACTGGAACCGCGAGAACGTCTACAAGGACTTTGGCTTTGACCAGTTCCTGTCCATCAACGACTTCCAGGGAGCCGACACCCTGCGCGGCATGGTGACCGACCAGGCTACCTACGACAAGATTCTCGAGTTGCTCGACCAGAACGCCGATCCGCAGTTTATCTTCGACGTGACCATGCAGAACCACTCGGGCTACGACACGGGCCTGCTGCCGGTCGACAAGCAGATGCATCTCAACATCGACACAACCGACCTGGACGCCAAGACCGTTGAGGACGGCACGCTGTCCGATGTCGACGAGTACGTCTCGTGCATCGAGCAGTCCGACCAGGCGCTTCGCTACTTCCTCAACGCCCTGAGCAAACTCGATCGCAAGGTGGTCGTGGTGTTCTGGGGCGACCACCAGCCGTTCTTCCCGTCCAAGTTCAACGATAAGTGGTTTACCGGCGAGGACGATGCCACGCACCAGGAACGTCTGTGGCAGACCGACTACATCATCTGGGCCAACTACGACGTTGCCGGCTGCGACCAGACAAGCGAGGTCGACGACCTGTCCACCAACTACCTGTCCACCCAGCTGATGCAACTGATCGGCGCACCGCTGACCGACTACCAGAAAGCGCACATGACGCTGCGCGAGTCGCTGCCCGCCATCAACTCGGTCGGCTACGAGGACGCCAGCCTGCGCTGGGCGCTCTCCTCCAACGTCACCGGTGACGACGCCGCCGCAGCAGCCGCCACCAAGGCACGCGAGGATTACGCCAAGATGCAATACTACGAGATGTTCCGCGACGGCAAGAACGTGTACACCGAGCACTTCCAGACCGAGGCCAACGAAACCGACCCCAACCTGGCACCGGGTACGACCAAGATCAAGTAGCGACTAGCTGCGAGTTCATAACTGAAACGTCTGTCCGGGCGGAGGCATATAAGGTTCCCTGCTCGGACAGTCTTGCGCAAGACGGAGGCCACATTAAGTGGCCTCCTTTGCGTGCGGAACTCGCGATGAACCTTATATGCCTCCGCCCGGACAGACGCCCTGTTGTTGGAGCGCGGCTTGTCATAGGGGTATCCGCTGAACATATATAAGTCGAAGGCCACGTCTTGTGGCCTTCTTTGTGTCCGGAAACCGTGTCCCAGAATTCACGTCCGGAGTGGGATGCGGTTTCCGCTTACGGCCCCGTTGGGAAACTGCATCCCACTCCGGGCTCAAATTGTGGGTCATCGTTTCCACCAGAGCCCTCAACCGGAAACCGCATCCCATTCCAAAGGCGAATTCCGGGACACACTTTCCAAGACCCCGTCCATCCGGAAACCATGTCCCACTCTGAATACATCCAGCGAACGCATGCGAGCGTGTCGTCTAGGACGGTCTCGTCATCGGGGTGATGGAAAATGTCACCCCAAACACTTGCCACGGTTGCGTCCACAAGTGTCAAGAAAAAAGCCTCGAGAATCTCGAGGCTTTCACATTTGTATTGTTTTGCACGAAGGACCGCGAACGGCGAAGCTACTCGCCCAGCACGGCCTTCTTGGCGGCTGCGGCCATGTTGTCCAAGTCCTCCTTGGTGGGATGGTCCTTTGCGGCAAACCAGTTATCGAGCAGCATCTTATGGCGCGCGTTTTCGGGTTCTTGCTCAAGCATTGCCTCGTAGCGCTGCTTTACGGCAGGGCCCATCTTGCCCTGGCACATTGCCCAGCCCGCAAGCTCGGCATCATTGGCCAAGTTAGACGATACGCGGTCGATAATCTGCCTAAAGTACTCCTCGCTGGCGCCAAAACCGCAGGTGCCAAACAGGAAGACGCGCTTGCCGTGCAAGGCGGAGAGCAACGCCGCGACCGAAGGCGCGCACGCGCCCTTGTCGCACCAAAAACCGACGAGCACCGTGTCGGCCGCGCAAGCGCCCTGCGCCTCGAGCGCAACCTGATCTGCATCCGCATCGTCGCTCAACGCCGCGGCATGGACAAACTCAACACCTGCAGCCTGCAGAGCGCGCTTGATCGCGCCCGAAACCATCCTGGTATTACCGCTCTTGCTGTTAACCACCAAAGAGCACGTCATAGTCACGTTGCCTCGTTTCCCCCAAAACTAAAGCCACTAATGCAATTTATTAGATGAATATCTTAGTACTTACGTGACAGATGTAAACCACCGTCTGTCGATTGATTAATTTGCCCCACGGGCTTGCTCACTGGGCGAACTGGCTGCGGTAGAGCTCGGCATAGAAGCCGTCTGCCGCCAGCAGCTCGTCGTGCGTGCCGCGCTCGATAATCTGGCCGTCGCGCATGACCAGAATGCAGTCGGCATTGCGAATCGTCGACAGACGGTGCGCCACCACAAAGCTTGTGCGGCCGGCCATAAGCTCGTCGAATGCCGCCTGCACCTGCAGCTCGGTGCGCGTATCGATACTCGAAGTCGCCTCGTCCAGCAGCAAGATAGCCGGATCGGTGAGCATAACGCGCGCGATGCACAGCAGCTGCTTTTGGCCCTGGCTAAACGTGCCGCCGTCCTCGCCGATCACCGTATCGTAGCCGCCTGGCAGCTGCACGATAAACTTATGCGCATGAGCGCGCTTGGCGGCCTCGACAATCTGCTCACGCGTAGCATCGGGACAACCGTAAGCAATGTTGTCCGCTACCGTGCCCTCGAACAGCCAAGTGTCCTGCAGCACCATGCCAAAGGCACGACGCAGGCTTGCGCGCGTGTAGTCGCGCGAAGCCTTGCCATCGACCGCGATGCGGCCGGCATCGATATCGTAAAAGCGCAGCAGCAGGTTGATGAGCGTCGTCTTTCCGCAGCCCGTGGGGCCGACCAGGGCAAAGCGCATGCCGGGCTTGGCCTCGATGCAGATATCCTGCAGCAGCTTACGATCGGGCACATAGCTAAAGTCCACGTGTTCAAAGGTCACCTCGCCCTGCGGGGCAGCAAGCTCTACGGCGTCCGACGCGTCGGGCTCCTGCTCGCGTGCATCGAGCAGCGCGAACATACGACGTGCCGAGGCGTACGCCGTCTGGATTTGCGTAATGACGTTGGTGACCTCGTTGAACGGCTTGGTGTACTGGTTGGCGTAGGACAGGAAAATCTGCACGCCGCCCACCGTAAGCGCCGCGGGCACGCCCGTGATCACGCCCACGCAGCCGATCACAGCGACCACGGCATAGATGATGTTATTGATAAAGCGCGTACCGGGGTTAGAGAGCGAACCCATAAACTGTGCACGCTCGCCCGCGGTGTAGAGCTCGGCATTGAGGGCGTCGAAGCGCGCTTGGGCGTTCGGGCCATAGGCAAACGCATCCACCAGCTTCTGCTCGCCTACGTACTCCTCAATATGACCACCGAGCTGGCCCTGGATGCGCTGCTGTGCCGTAAAGCTTTTGTTGGAGAGCTTGGCAATAGCACCGGCTGCAAAAATGGAAAGCGGCGTGACGAGCACCACCACGAGCGTCATGGTCAGGTTGATGGAAAGCATAAACGCGAGCGTGCCTACGATGGTGATGACGCCGGTAAAGAGCTGGGTAAAGCCCTGCAGCAGACCGTCGCCCACCTGATCGACGTCGTTGACCACACGGCTCATGAGGTCGCCGTGGGCATGGCCGTCGATAAAGCTGAGCGGCATGCGGCTGAGCTTGTCGCTCGCCTCCACGCGCATGTCGCGCACCGTCTCGTAGGACAAGCGGTTGACGCAATAGCCCTGCAGCCACTGGAAGGCCGCGGCGCCCACCACAACGAGCGCGAGTTTGGTAACGAGTGGCAGCAGCGCATCGAAGTCCACCTGCCCGGCGGCGACGATAAGATCGATGCCCTCACCAATGAGAATGGGCGTGTAGAGCTGCAAGATCACCGAGATGGCGGCGCTCACAAACGACGCCGTAAACGAGACGCGGTGCGGGCGAACATAGCCCAGCAGGCGGCGGGTCACCGCGCCCACGGGATAGCGCTCAGGGTCGCCGGGCTGGCGCGGACCGTCGCCCAGGTCGTTGAGGTTATCGTTACCGGACACGTTGGCCGTCATCGTGGCGACCGAACCGGAGGAAGTGTACGGATTCATTTAGCAGCCCTCCTTTGCGCAGACAGATGCGGGGGCGGCCGGAGCGGACGCGGGCACCGCGCTCCCCTGCTGGCCCTCGAGCTCCTCGCGGCGCAGCTGCGACTGGCAAATCTCGCGATAGAGCTGACATGTCGCGTAGAGCTCGTCATGCGTGCCCAGGCCCGCGACCGAGCCGTGGTCGAGTACGCAGATCATGTCGGCGTCGCGCACGGTCGAGACGCGCTGGCTTACGATCACCGTAGTCAGCGGCAGCCCGCCCTCAGCAGCGCCACATACGCTGCGCTCGCGGATGGCATGGCGAAGCGCCGCGTCGGTCTTAAAGTCGAGTGCTGAGGCGGAGTCATCCATGATCAGAACCTGTGGCGAGCCCACTAGGGCGCGCGCGATGGTCAGACGCTGGCGCTGGCCACCGCTAAAGTTCTTGCCGCCCGCC
>CABTAA010000020.1 GCA_902482615.1 uncultured Collinsella sp. | reverse complement strand
CAGCCATAACGGATGAGGCGCCCTCGGGCGTAGAGCCCATGGCGGCACCGCCGGCGGCGATATTAGGGCAGCTCACGTTGATCTCGTAGCCGGCAGCCCAGGGGCACAGCTCGACATACATCTCGAGCGCGCGGACAAACTCGTCAACGGAGTGGCCGGCAACCTGACAGATGACCTGGCAGCCGTCCTTGGACAGCCGTTCGAGCCACGGACCGGACTCGCGGGCAAAGGCGGCCACGCCGGGGTTCTGAAGGCCCACGGAGTTGATCATACCGCCGGGGATCTCGGCCATGCGGGGCGCGGGGTTGCCGGGCCAGGGCTCGGCAGCGCAACCCTTGGTGGTGATGGCGCCCAGCTGGGAAACATCAAAGAAGTTCTGGAACTGCCAACCGTAACCAAAAGTACCGGCTGCGGTGTTGATGGGGTTCTGCATCTTGACGCCGCCGAAATCGACGGCCATGTTCACGGTACCCACTAGAAGACCACCACCTTGGAAGCATCGAACACGGGGCCGCACATGCAAGCACCCTTCATACCGTCGACCGTCTCGACATTGCAGGTGTTGCAGGCGCCAAAGCCACAGCTCATCATGCGCTCAAGCGACACCTCGCAGTACGCACCGGCCTCGGCGGCAGCGGCGGCGACTTTCTTCATCATGACAGCGGGGCCGCAGCTGGCGACGTAGTCGTAGCCGCCCTCGCCGAGCAGCTCGGCGGCAGGATCGGTGCAAAAGCCGTGCGTGCCGAGCGAGCCGTCGTCGGTGCAAACGTTGACCGTGGCGCCCAGCGCGCGGAACTCATCGACACCCACGGCCTTGGAAGCGGTGCCAAAGCCCAGGCACACGTCAACATCCACGCCCTGCTCGGCAAGCATACCGGCAAGACACAGCACAGGCGGAACGCCGATGCCACCGGCGACGAGCAGGGCCTTCCTGGTGCCCTCGGGAACAAGCCAGCCGCGGCCGCCAGGGCCCAACAGGTTGGACTTGGAGCCGGGGGCCATCTGCGACAGACGACGGGTGTCGTCACCCACGACGGCGTACCACAGCTCGACGGTACCGGCCTGGGCGTCGGCGCGATAGAAGCTCAGGGGCACGCGAAGCAGCGAGGACGCATCGCCGGGCACGGCAATGTTCACAAACTGACCGGGCTTGAGCGCACTTGCAAGCTTGGGGGCCGAGATGACGAGCGAGAAGATGCCGTCGGCGATCTCCTGGTTCGAGACGACCTCGAAGTCGTGCATGCGTGCAGTGGAAGGTGTGGGCATAGACGCTCCAATCCCCCATGCGGTTGCATGGTCAAAACGAACAGAAAGCGCGGCACCGCAAGGGCACCGCGCACAAAAGCGATAAGGCTATGCTAGCAGATGCAGCCGTCGGCGAGCGTCTGCTTACCGCCGACAAACACATCGGTGGCACGACCGGTAAGCGTGCGGCCGGCAAAACCGGAGTTCTCGGCGCGCGACTCGTAACCGTCCTCGCCGACCGTCCAGGTGGCAGAGGGGTCGAACACGGTCAGGTCGGCAACGGAGCCCGCCTTGACCTGAACCTGGTCGAGGCCCAGGATCTCACGCGGCTTGATGGCCATGAGCTCGACCATACGGCCCATGCTCATCTTGCCCGTGTTGACCAGCTCAGTGAGCACGAGCGACAGCGAGGTCTCGAGACCGATCATGCCAAAGGGCGCAAGCTCGAACTCGCGGGCCTTCTCCCATGGGGTGTGGGGAGCGTGATCGGTGACGATAACGTCGACGGTGCCGTCGATGACGCCCTGACGGATGGCCTCGGCATCCTCCTCGGTACGCAGCGGCGGATTGACCTTGAGCGAGGTATTGTAGGTCTCGTCCAGGTCGTTCTCGGTCAGGAACATGTGATGCGGGGTGGCCTCACAGGTAACCTGAACGCCAGCGGCCTTACCGGCACGCACGATCTCCAGGCCATGGGCGGTGGAGATGTGCTGAATGTGCAGCTTGGCACCAGTCAGCTTGGCGATCTCGATGTCGCGGGCGATCTGGAGCTCCTCGCCGGCAGCCGGCCAACCCTCGAGAGCCAGACGGGTCGAGACCTTGCCCTCGTTGATCTGGCCGTGGCCGACCAGATCCTCGTCCTGGCAGTGGCTCATAAAGACCTTGCCGAACATCTTGCCGTAGTCCATGCAGCGACGGAGCATGCCCGCACCCTGCACGCCGCGACCGTCGTCGGTGAAGGCGACGGCGCCGTGGGCGACCATATCGCCCATCTCGGACATGGCCTCGCCCTTAAGACCGCGGGTCATGGCACCCGACGGATAGACGCGGCAGTGACCGACCTCGGCAGCACGGGACTTGACGAACTCCACGACGGTGCCGTTATCGGTGACGGGATCGGTGTTGGGCATGGAGCACACACCGGTAAAGCCGCCCTTGGCAGCTGCGCGGGTACCGCTCTCGATGTCCTCTTTGACCTCGTAGCCGGGCTCGCGAAGGTGAACGTGCATATCCACCAGGCCGGGGACGAGGTACTTGCCGGAAAGGTCGCGGACCTCGGCTCCCTCGACGGCGAGATTCTCGCCGACCTCGGCGATCTTGTCGCCGTCAATCAGGACGTCAACGACACCGTCAAGCTCGACGGACGGGTCGACGACGTGGGCATTCTTAAGAAGCAAGGCCATTATCGGCACCTCCAAGCAGCAGATACAGGATAGCCATACGCACGCAGATACCGGCGTAGACCTGCTCCAGGATGACGGAGCGTTGCGGGTGGTCGGCCATATAGGAGTCGAACTCGACGCCGCGGTTGATGGGGCCCGGGTGGCAGATGATTGCGTCGGGCTTCATGAGCTTCTCGCGGTCCTTGGTCAGACCGAAGAGCTTGTGGTACTCACGAATGGTCGGGAACGGGGCACCCTCGAGGCGCTCCTGCTGCACGCGCAGCATGTAGACAACGTCCAGCTCGGGCAGGACAGAATCGAGATCGCTCGTCACGTGGTCGCAGCCCAGAACCTCGGGCGCCGGCGGCAGCAGCGTGCCGGGGGCGACGGCGTAGGTCTCGCAGCCCATGATCTTAAGGGCGGGAATCAGCGAGCCGCAGACACGGGAGTGTGAGATATCGCCGACAACGGCGACCTTCAGACCGTGGAAGTCACCCTTATGCTCCCAGATGGTGTACAGGTCGAGAAGGGCCTGCGTGGGGTGGTTGTGCTTGCCGTCACCGGCGCAGATGACGCTCGCGGGCGAGTTCTGCGTGACGATGTAGGGAGCACCGGCGTGCTTATCGCGCACGACGATGCAGTCGATCTTATAGGCGTTGAGGGTCTCGACGGTGTCGACGAGGCTCTCGCCCTTGACCGTAGAGGTCGAGGAGCCGCCAAAGTTAAGGCTATCGGCCGAAAGGCGCTTCTCGGCAAGCTCGAAGGAGCTGCGGGTGCGCGTCGAGGGCTCGTTGAACATGTTGACGATGGTCTTGCCCTTGAGCGTGGGGACCTTCTTGATCGCACGCTCGTTGACCTCGGAGAACGCCTTGGCGGTCTCGAGGATGAGCTTGATGTCCTCTTCGGAGTACTCGGTAATGTCGATCAGGTGCTTATGGTTGAACGCCACGGTACTACTCACCTCCCAGCGGCGCAGAACCCACGTGGGAGCCCGGCGCGACGTCGTTGATCTCGACGGCGGTGTGGCCGTCGACTTCCTTCATATATAGATGCACGTTCTCCTCATGCGACGAGGGAACGTTCTTGCCGACAAAGTCCGGCGAGATGGGGAGCTCGCGGTGGCCGCGGTCAACGAGGACTGCCAACTCAATGCGGCTCGGACGGCCCAGGTCCATGACGGCGTCGAGAGCGGCGCGGATGGTACGGCCCGTATACAGGATGTCGTCCACCAGCACGACGCGCTTGCCGTCGACGCTAAAGGGAATGTTGGTGGCGTGGATCGCGGGAGCGAAATTGGTCGCATAGTCATCGCGGTAGAAGCTGATGTCGAGGCTGCCGAGCGGAACTTCGACGCCCTCGATCTCCTTGATCTCCTCGGCGAGCTTCTTAGCCAGAAGGTCGCCGCGCGTGACGATGCCGACCAGAGCGAGGTCTTCACAGCCCTCGTTGCGCTCGAGAATCTCGTGCGCGATGCGGGTCATCGCTCGATTGACGGCGGTCTCGTCCATGATGACCGCCTTGGGGGAAGTCGTGCCCATCGATCTCCTTCCTCACATGTCTTGACTGCTGACACAGTCAAAAAAATAGATGCCCGACCGCTTAAAGCGGACCAGACACCCACAGGAAGGGCTGCTCTTTGGCAGCTATGTAATTCCATGTGGGTATCTCGTACCCCTTTAATGGTCAAGGGATAGTGTAGCCAACCTCGTGCTTAATTGCGAGCATAAATACAGAGCAATCCGTAAACGGAGCCCAATGCTCCATAAACCTATATATATTTGTGGGACGAGCTTGAAAACACACGCACGAGCTGGCATAATTCCCTCTGCTGCACGCAAATCGGATCTACGTCCAGGGCCGTGGCGTGGGCACTATCGCCAAAAGAGGAATATCTCTGTGTAGATTGCGCACAGGGAGCGACTTCTGTGCTATAGTTCAGGCTTGTTTGTTAACGCGACATGTTCGTTTGTCGCCCAAGGAGGGTCAGTTATGTCCAAAGTTTGCGAAGTTTGCGGTAAGCACCCCGTTGCCGGTCGCTCCATCAGCCACTCTCACCGCGTCACCAACCGTAAGTTCCGCCCCAACATCCAGCGCGTCTACGTCGTCGTCGATGGTCACCGTCGCAAGATGAACGTTTGCTCCACCTGCCTCAAGTCTGGCAAGGTTGCGCGCTCCTAAATAAGGTCTTACCAACAAGTACCTCGGACTCTCCGGGTCAAAGACCTCGCGTTCACATAGAACTTACCAAAGGCGCCCCCCTACGGAGGGCGCCTTTTTGCACTAATTGGGGACAGACTTACATGAGGGTTTGCAGATGTCAAAGGGATCATAGCCCAGCTGATATGCCTTGTAACTAACGGTACGCCTCGAGCGAGTCGAGCGCACCTTACACGGGATTGAGATGGATGTAATCGAGTAGCTGCACCGCCTGCGTGTCCGACTCAACCGCGACCCGCGAATAGCGATTGTCAAACAGATGCTCCGTTCTTCTCGTTTTCCAATTAAAACACTCATGTAAGTATGTCCCCAATGAGCTAGGCGATGTCCTGGCAGATCATTTTAGTTAAAACGCTTCAGTTAATTGAAGCGTTTTAGTGTGCCTTTTACAGGAATCTTACCGTTCGCCGAATAATTTCTTGCTATCATGCAAGGCGTAGGGTAAATCTCCGATCGCAAGGAGACACAAATGGTGAAAAAGTCACCGGAAAACACTACTCCCGCAATTGTGGACAACGTAGAGGCGCTTGAGGCCAAGCTCGCTCAGATGCGAGAGGCCCAGGCGCTTTTTGCTACGTACACGCAGGAGCAGGTCGACAAGATCTTCTATGAGGCCGCCATGGCCGCCAACAAGGCTCGTATCCCGTTGGCGAAGATGGCCATCGAGGAGACCGGCCGCGGCGTTCTTGAGGACAAGGTCATCAAGAACCACTACGCCGCAGAGTACATCTACAACGCTTACAAGAACACCAAGACCTGTGGTGTCCTGGAGCGCGACGAGGCTTACGGCATCACCAAGATCGCCGAGCCCATCGGCATCGTGGGCGCCGTCATCCCGACGACCAACCCCACCTCCACCGCGATCTTCAAGACGCTGATCTGCCTGAAGACCCGCAACGCCATCATCATCTCCCCGCACCCGGCTGCCGCCAAGTGCACCATCGCCGCCGCCAAGCTCGTGCTTGACGCCGCCGTCAAGGCCGGCGCCCCCGAGGGCATCATCGGCTGGGTCGATGTCCCCTCCATCGAGCTGACTAACATGGTCATGCGCGACGTCGACATCATCCTCGCCACCGGTGGCCCGGGCATGGTCAAGGCCGCTTACTCCTCGGGCAAGCCCGCCCTGGGCGTTGGCGCCGGTAACACCCCGGTCGTCATCGACGACACCGCCGACGTGCTGCTCGCCGTCAACTCCATCATCCACTCCAAGACCTTCGACAACGGCATGATCTGCGCTTCCGAGCAGTCCGTGACCGTCATCGACAGCATCTATGACCAGGTTAAGGCCGAGTTCCAGAAGCGCGGCTGCTACTTCGTCAAGCAGGGTGCCGAGATGGAGGCCCTGCGTGCCGCCATGTTCAAGAACGGCGCTCTCGATCACCGCATCCCCGGCATGGCTGCTGCCAAGATCGCCGAGCTCGCCGGCATCGAGGTTCCCGCCAAGACCAAGATCCTGATCGCCGAGGTCACCTCCACCGACCCCGCCAAGGAGGAGTTCTCCCACGAGAAGCTCTCCCCGGTCCTGGCCATGTACCACGCCAAGGACTTCCAGGAGGCCGTCGACAAGGCCGAGCACCTCGTGCTCGCCGGTGGCCCGGGCCACACCGCCTCTCTGTACGTGCACCCCGCCCAGGCCGAGAAGATCAGCCTGTTCGAGCACGTCATGAAGGCCTGCCGTATCGTCATCAACACCCCGTCCTCGCACGGCGGCATCGGTGACCTGTACAACTTTGGCATGAAGCCGTCTCTGACCCTGGGCTGCGGCTCCTGGGGCGGCAACTCCGTCTCCGAGAACGTTGGGGTGAAGCACTTGATCAACGTTAAGACTGTGGCCGAGCGCCGTGAGAACATGCTGTGGTTCCGCGCTCCCGAGAAGGTCTACTTCAAGAAGGGTTCCACGCCCGTCGCCCTCGACGAGCTGGGCAACGTCATGGGCAAGAAGCGCGCCTTCATCGTCACCGACCAGTTCCTCTTCAAGAATGGCAACACCAGCGCCATCGAGGCCAAGCTCGACGAGATGGGCATCGCCCACGACTGCTTCTACGACGTCGAGCCCGATCCGTCGCTGCAGTGCGCACGTCGCGGCGCCAAGCAGATGGCTCTCTTTGAGCCGGACGTCATCATCGCCGTCGGCGGTGGCTCCGCTATGGACGCTGGCAAGATCATGTGGATGATGTACGAGCACCCCGAGTGCAAGTTTGAGGACATGGCCATGGACTTCATGGACATCCGCAAGCGTATCTTCACCTTCCCCGAGATGGGCAAGAAGGCCTACTTCGTCGCCGTCCCGACCTCTTCGGGTACCGGCTCCGAGTGCACGCCGTTCGCCATCATCACCGACAAGGAGACCGGCATCAAGTGGCCGCTCGCCGACTACGCGCTGCTCCCCAACATGGCTATCGTCGACGCCGACAACTGCATGACCGCCCCGCGCGGCCTGACCGCTGCCTCCGGCATCGACGTCATGACCCACGCCATCGAGTCCTACGTCTCCATCATGGCTTCCGACTACACCAAGGGCCTCTCCGAGCGCGCTGCCAAGCTCGTCTTCGAGAACCTGCCCTCCAGCTTCACGAACGGCGCCAAGGACCCGCACGCCCGCGAGGAGATGCACAACGCCTCCTGCATGGCCGGTATGGCCTTCGCCAACGCCTTCCTGGGCCTCAACCACTCCATGGCCCACAAGCTCGGCGCTTTCCATCACCTGCCCCACGGCCTCGCAAACGCTGTCATCCTGACCCGCGTCATGCGCTACAACGCCGCCGAGGCTCCCGTCAAGATGGGTACCTTCTCCCAGTATCCTTACCCCAACGCGCTGCACAACTACGCCGAGATGGCCAAGTACTGCGGCATCGAGGGCAAGGACGACAAGGAGGTGTTCGAGAACTTCATCACGAAGCTCGAAGAGCTCAAGGACTTCATCGGCGTCAAGAAGACCATCGCCGACTACGGTGTTGACGAGCAGTACTTCCTCGACACCCTCGACGAAATGACCGAGCAGGCATTCAACGACCAGTGCACCGGCGCCAACCCGCGCTACCCGCTCATGAGCGAGATCAAGGAGCTCTACCTGGACGCCTACTACGGCCGCGAGCCCCAGGATTACGCCGTCTGCTAGTTTTAGCACGGTTTTTAACGGCGGGAGTGCACGGGTGTTTCACACACCCCCGCCGTCGCTTCTATCGCATCGTTGAAAGGATGCAACCATGCTGCTACCCGATTCCAAGACCGAGCTCGTCCGCCGTGGCAACAAGGTCGTTTACGACCTGGGCGACAAGATTGTCAAGGTCTTTAACGAGACCAAGCCTGTCTCCGACGTGTTCAACGAGGCTTTGAATCTTGCCCGCATCAATGAGTGCGGCATCCGCAGCCCCAAGGCGCTCGAGGTTTCCCAGCTCGAGAACGCCAACGGCTGGGCGCTCGTGACCACGAAGGTTCCGGGCACCACCCTTGCCGAGAAGATGACTGCCGAGCCCCAGCGCTTTGGTGAGTACCTCGAGATGTTCGTCGACCTCCAGATCGAGATCCACGGCTACACCTCCCCGCTGCTCAACCGTCAGCGCGACAAGTACGCCCGCATGATCGACAGCCTTGATCAGCTCAATGCCACCACGCGCTACAACCTTCAGGAGCGTCTGGACGGCATGACCAAGGAGTTCAAGGTCTGCCACGGCGACTTCAACCCCTCCAACGTCATCGTCGGCGACGACGGCCAGCTCTATGTGTGCGACTGGGCACACGCCACCCAGGGCTCCCCTGCTGCCGACGTTGCCACCACCTACCTGCTCTTTGCCCTCAACAGCAAGGATCAGGCTGAGGCCTACCTGGAGCTCTACTGCGACCGCGCCGACATGCCCATGCAGGTCGTGCGTCAGTGGACGAGCATCGTCGCCGCTTCCGAGCTCGCTCGTAAGCGCAACGTGAACGATGAGTTCCTGAAGAACTGGATCGACGTCGTCGATTATCAGTAATATCTGAGCGATTTATTTCGCATCGGAGGCACAAGGAAAACCCCGAAGCTCATATGGGCTGCGGGGTTTTCCTTTTTAGATATCGAGGATGCCACAAGATAAAAGGACGGCCCGCATCTCCCCGATCTGGAGAAATGCGGGGCCGCCCCACATATCGAACTACAAGCGAAATCGTCGATTAACGGCGGGCCACCTTAACAAGCTCGGCAACCTTGGCGACGATCTCGTCGATCGCCACGTCCTCGCGCTCTCCCGTGGCACGGTCCTTGAGCTCGACGGTGCCGTTCTTAAGACCACGCTTGCCGAGCACCACCTGATACGGGAAGCCCATGAGGTCGTTATCGGCAAACTTAAAGCCGGGACGCTCATCGCGGTCGTCGACGACGACCTCGATACCCTCGGAACACAGGCCATCAACAATCTGCTCGCAGACGGTAGCGCACTCTTCCTTCTTGGGATCAAGCGGAATCACCGCGACCTCGTACGGGGCAACGGAGACCGGCCAGACGATGCCGTGCTCGTCGTTGTGCTGCTCCACGACGGCAGCAAGCGAGCGGGACACACCAACGCCGTAGCAACCCATGATGAGCGGTTTCTCCTTGCCGTCCTCATCCATAAAGGTGGCACCCATGGCCTCGGAATACTTGGTGCCCAGCTGGAAGACCTGAGAGACCTCGATGCCGCGGGCAGCGGAGAGCGGCTTGCCGCAGTGCGGGCAGGGGTCACCGGCGACAACGGTGACCAGATCGGCCCACTCATCGACGGTGAAGTCACGCTCGGGGCAGGCACCGGTAAAGTGATAATCGACCTCGTTGGCACCGCAGGCCCACTGTTTGGAATCGCGCAGGCTCTCGTCGCACACCAGGCGAATGCCATCGGGCAGGTTAACCGGTCCGATAAAGCCCTTGTGCAGACCGTTCGCCTGAAGCTCCTCGTCGGTCATCATGCGATAGCCCTTGCCAAAGACATGCTCGGCCTTGCAATCGTTGAGCTCGTGATCGCCCGGAACAATGGCCACGACCGGCTTGCCCTCGGCGTCAATGAGAGCCAAGGACTTGCGTGTACCGTTCTCGGGGAAGCCGAAGAACTTTGCAACGGCCTCGATGGTACCCATGCCCGGAGTCTCGACCTTGGTAAGCGTACCGTCGCCAGGACCCTCGGTCACGACGACCTTGGTGCTTGCCGCCTCGTCATCGGCAGCAAAGCCGCAATCGTCGCAGTAGACGAGCGAAGCCTCGCCAGCGTCGGCCAAAGCCATGTACTCAACGGAGGTATCGCCACCGATCTCACCAGAGTCGGCAACAACAGGCAGGGCCTTGATGTAGCAGCGCTCGCAGATGTTAGCGTAGGCCTGCTTCATCTTGTCGTACTCCTCCTGCAGGCTCTCCTGCGTGGCGGAGAAGCTGTAGGCGTCCTTCATGATGAACTCGCGACCGCGCATCAGGCCAAAGCGGGGACGGAACTCGTCGCGGAACTTGTCCTGAATGTGGTACAGGTTGACGGGCAGTTGCTTGTAGGAACGCAGCTCATTGCGAACCAAGGCGGTCACGGTCTCCTCGTGCGTGGGGCCCAGCACGAACTCGCGACCATGACGGTCGTCAAAGCGCACGAGTTCCTTGCCATAGGCGTCGATGCGGCCGGACTCGCGCCATAGCTCAGCGTCGACCATAATGGGCATCATGAGTTCCTGGGCGCCGGCGGCGTCCATCTCGTCGCGCACGATGTTCTCGATCTTGCGGATCGAGCGCCAAGCAAGCGGCAGGTAGGAATACAGACCGGCGGCCCCCTTGCGGATCATGCCGCCACGGAGCAGCAGGCGGTGGCTGGCGAGCTCAGCGTCCGCCGGATCCTCTTTAAGCGTCGGCGCATAGAGCTTAGACATATACATTGCTCGGGTCATTTATTTCTCCTCAATAAGCTTGTCGACCTCTGCCATAAGCGCGTCGACAATTTGATCCTCAGCTACTTTACCAATGATCTGGCCATGCGAAAAGAGCAGGGCCTGACCTCGTCCACAGGCCACGCCTAGGTCGGCGTCGGAAGCCTCGCCGGGGCCATTAACGGCACATCCCATGACGGCAATCGAAAGCGGCGCGGAGTAGTTCTTAAGCCGCTCGGTGACCTCCTCAGCAATGGGAATGAGGTCAACCTGGCAGCGGGCGCACGTGGGGCACGAGACAATCTCGGGACCACGGCGACGCAGGCCCAACGACTGCAGAATACCCCAGGCAACCGGCGGCTCCTCAACCGGATCGGCTGTGAGCGACACGCGCATGGTGTCACCAATGCCTTCGGAAAGCAAGATACCCAAGCCTACAGAGCTCTTGATGGTGCCCTGGAGCTTGGTACCCGCCTCAGTTACGCCCAGGTGAAGCGGAACGTGGGGAATCTCACGCGACAGGGCTCGATAGGTATCGAGCGTCGTCTGTACGCTATGGGCCTTGGCGGAAAGCACTATGTTGGTAAACCCACGATCCTCAAAGTGCCGCACAAAGCGCTCGCTCGACATCACGAGCTTCTCGGGCTGCGTGAGGTCGTCGCGCTCGGCGATATCCTGCTCAAGCGAACCGGCATTGACGCCGATACGAATCGCACAGCCCGCGGCGCCGGCGGCGTCGATGCCGGCATCGACCTTGTCCCAATCGCCAATGTTGCCGGGATTGATGCGGAGCTTGGCGGCGCCGGCCTCCACAGCGCCAATGGCCAGCTTGTGGTTAAAGTGGATATCGGCAACGATTGGCACCGGAGACTCGGCACAGATGGTGCGGAAACCCTCAAGCGCGGCCTCGGTGGGCACGCTCACGCGCACGATATCGCAGCCAGCCTGCGCCAACGCGCACACTTGCGCAAGCGTTACCTGGGCATCAGCGGTATCGGTGCAGGTCATGGACTGAACCACGACCGGCGCGCCGCCGCCGATCTGCACGCCGCCCACATGCACGGGGCGCGTCAGCTCGCGCGGCAAAGAATGGGATAAAGACAATCCAAACACTCCCCTACAGAATAAATCGAAGGATGTCGGAACGAAGCATATAGACAAACAGCAGCGCAAAGAGCGCGATGCCCACATAGCTCACAATCGTCTGGACCTTGAGCGGAAGCTCGCGGCCCACAATCTTTTGAATGATCTCGATGACCAGCTTGCCGCCATCGAGTGGTGGGATGGGCAGCAGGTTCATAAAGCCAAGCGAGAACGAAATGAGGGCGGCAAACGAAAGGAACGTGGCAGGGCCGGCAGCAGCAGCCTGTGAGGACATAACGCTAATGCCCACGATCGAAGAAGACTGATCGAGAATCTCCATCGTATGCTGCGGCTGGAGCAGGCGCATCACGCCCTCCGCTGTCTGCACGACATAGGAGAACGAAAGGCGAGCCGACGTGATGGGGTCTAAACGGACCACCTGCGTAGAGGCATACACACCTAGGCGCTCGTCCTCTTTGAGCGCAACCGAGGTCGAATGCTGCTTGCCGTCGCGCTCATACTCGATGGCGATATCGTCCTTACCGGCGGCCTTGCCGATGGCATCGTAAACGTCCATCCAGGTAGAGCACGATACTCCGTCAACCGAAAGGATCGCGTCGCCGCCCTCGATACCCGCCTTGACGGCAATAGACCCCTCGTCAACCTGACCGATCACGTTGGTATCCATCGGCACGGTGACACCCGCAATAGAGTAGATGCTCATAAGCAGCAAAAAGCCCGTCAGGATATTGACGAGAATGCCCGCGAGCAGCATAAAGGCGCGCTTGAGAAAGCCCTGGCCAAGATAGGTGTGCGAACGTTCTTGCGCAAGGAACTCGGCCTCGCCGCACGGCAGCTCCCACACATCGCCCTCGGCAGTTGAATGTTCGCGATCGAACCGGCGGCCGTCAAAGGTGGTGTAGCCTGCCGCGTCTCGCGGCAGCGTCTGATACTTGGTGGGATAGTAGCTCGGCGAGGGCTTCTCCCCTTCCTCATACCAAGGCGCGATAGAGCCCCAACCCAAGAGCAAGACGCATGCCTCGAGCACAACCTCCTCGGATAGCTCGAGCTCGACAGCAAGGTCGGCCACGGTCACGCGACCATGACGATAGATAGCCGCGAGCACGCGATCGGCACACGAGACGTCGGTCGGATCCATACCGCAGATGGCAGCGTAGCCACCCAGCAGCAGCGGGGTCACGCCAAACTTGGTTCCAATGCGACGCGACGTGTAATGGATGTCAAAGCGGCACGGCAGGCCCAAAAAGAACTCGGTCACACGGACGCCGCAGGCACGCGCCGCCAAAAAGTGGCCGCCCTCGTGCAAAAACACGAGGACGGAAAGCATCAGCAGGCCCCAAAAGACCGATGAGAGAACGCTCAGAACAGTATCCATAAAACGAAAAAGCAATCCTTATGGGTTAGGAACGGGTTGCGGCGAGCACCTGCGCAGCCTTTTCACGCGCCCACGCATCGATGTCGCGAAGCTGCTCAAACGAATCGACCGCCTGCATATCGTGGGCATCCATGCAGGATTCCACAATGCGATCGATATCGGTAAAGCTGCAGCCATCGTGCAGGAAGGCATCGACGGCGACCTCGTTGGCGGCATTGAGCACGCA
>CABTAA010000019.1 GCA_902482615.1 uncultured Collinsella sp. | reverse complement strand
GACGTTATCCAGCAGGCGGGCGTCCGCCTTGGTCAGCACATGGCCCTCGTCAAAGAGGATCTCGCCGGTGGCGGGGTCCGCCACGGGATAGACCAGCTTGTAGCCGGGGATGCGCTGCCACAGGGACAGCTTCTTGTTGAACTTGTACCGGCCCACGGTGGACAGGTCGTAGCGCCGGGGGTCGAAGAACAGGTTGTGGATCAGGGTCTCGCTGGCCTCCACCGTGGGGGGCTCGCCGGGACGCAGGCGCCGGTAGATCTCCAGCATGGCGTCCTCGTAGTTCTTGCAGGGGTCCTTCTCCAGCGTCGCCACGATCCGGGGATCATCGCCGAAACGGTCCAGAATCTCGGCGTCGGTGACGTCGGATACAGAATTACGCATATGTTGTTGTTCCTTATCTGCACGCGTCATGAGCGCGGCATGCGGCCGCGCGGGCGTGCTTGGTAGTGCGCTAATACATACAAAAACAGGTGCGCACAGAGAGGACGTTGCTCAGCACGCTGGCGATCGCTTTGGCAGCCCTATCACGCGCCGTCCAGACGCAGCGGCCCTAAGCGATGGAGCAGATTCGCCGCGGGTTAGTATACCCGTGCTTCGCATGCCCCCACGTAAACCACAGATGACGAGGCGGACGAGGTGGGTCCGGACCGATTGTCTCAATCTGTAACATCTACAGGGCAAATCTTCCTCTACGTGTTACAGATCGAGACAAACGGTCAACACGGCCCACAAACGTCTCAATCTGTAACAGTTACCAAGTAAATCGACCCGTAACTGTTACAGATCAAGACAAACCAATCCGTCTGAAGACAACATCTCAATCTGTAACAGTTACGGAG
This sequence comes from uncultured Collinsella sp., assembly GCA_902482615.1. GTDB lineage: Bacteria > Actinomycetota > Coriobacteriia > Coriobacteriales > Coriobacteriaceae > Collinsella. The sequence continues at coordinate 12,565 of CABTAA010000019.1, read as the reverse complement.
CAAAACCAGCCCCAGATGTTACAGATTGAGACAGTTGAGTTGTCGGTCGAGGAACAATCTCAATCTGTAACAACTAGACCCCGTATCCCCCGCCAGATGTTACAGATCGAGATAAACCTGCCGATCACCAACCCCGACAGGCAACAAAAAAGACCGGACGTCCAGCCATCACGACTGGAACGTCCGGCCCCACCAAACACTAACTAGGGAAGCTGAACCAACAGATCGCAGCCTCTACTCTGCGTTTGGGTCCTTAAAGTTCTTGGGATCCAAGACCATGCAGGTGTAGGTGATGTCGTGGTCATCGTCGGGAATGGGCTCAAACCCGTTCTTGCCAAAGAAGTCGATGAGCAGCTGCGCGAGCTTAATCGGATCCGCATCAGGATCATCAAAGAGATATCCGCTCAGATCCAGGAATGTAGGCTGCTGTTCGCCCTCGCTCTCCCAGTATCCCAACAGGGCGTCGTGCACCAGGCGCGTGCCATAGCCGTTACCGCGGTAGTCGGGGTCAACATACACATGGCTCAAAAACGTCGACGTGTACTCGTTGAGCGGGTGCTCCGTAACGGCATCCGGCAGGTCGGGGTCATCCGCACCGCCCGTTACGCAAAAACCGACCAGCTCATCATCGGCAAAGACGCCCCAGAGGTAACAGTTCTCCTCGTCCTCGTCCTCAACATAGTCCGCCCACGCGTCATAGACCTCGTAGCCCGACTGCTCGTCCAGATCGACCATATCGTCGACGTCGTCGGGACCCAAAGCCCTTACTTCAACTTCAGCCATTGTCCTGTCCTTTCTCTCGCTTTCAGGACAACCCAAGCATACGGCGCCGTCCCAACACTCTGTTGCGCAACATCGGCCGTTGCGCCAATACCGTCGCTAGCGACGACGACGCCTCAGGGCAATGCATGCAACGACAATCGCCAGCAGCACCAATCCCTGGAAATTGATGCGGCTAATAGCGAAGCCCGAAGGAACAATAAAACTGTCGTAGAACATGTCGAGCATGCCGATAAACACCAGAAACGCAATGAAGATCCAGAACACGCGACTCCTTAAAATGGGAGTAAACATGTCGAGTACCGAGCCACCCGAAGAAGAACCCTGATAGCCTATTAAATCAAACGGCTCATCCTTTTCCACCTCGTCGACATCGCTCGAAGCGCCTGAAGACTCGGACTCCAAATCACGACGATCCGTCCAATACCCGGGCACATGGTCGCGCTCACCAAGGTACTCACCGTTTTTGACCACCGGCTCAAACAACATGGCACTCGAAAGCTGCTCGAGCTCCTCGCGAATCAACTGGTCAGCACGAGCGTCATGGGGCTCCTCGAGCTCGCACTCAAGCTCGTACATATGCTCCACGACCCGCTCGTAGTCCTCTTCAGACATATCGTCATCGTAATAGGAGTTCCCGCTCATCGTTCATCCCTCATTCAAGAACCGAATCCCTTTTGGACAACTCAAGTGTAGAAATCCATACCGAGCAGACGTTGCGCAACATTGCCGGGAACGAGACGGATCCGCTCTCAAAACGCCCCAGCACAGACCGTTCCGCATTGCAATTTGCGCACTCGCGGATGTTGCGCAACGTTCTCGCCCATCGGGGCGGTAGCGTTCGAGTTAGCAAAGCCACGAGCCCTAAAACCCGGGATCGTCGGCTTCCACCGCATACGAAAGAAGGAACGATGGACGAGATTTTTGAGCATCTACTTCAAGATACCGACCGCGGGATCTCGATCAACCAGATTGTCAATCGCATCGTGTTTCCCAACCACGATATCTGCATGCAGGCCAAAGCTGCCCTGGAGCGAGACTATGGCGAGTTCTGCTTTGCTGCCGTGATCCCCGATTACGAGGACTTCCAGCACATGGATCCGACCGACGCCACCAATGCCGCTCTGGAAACCTGCGGGTCCGACGGTGAAGAGGTCACCAACGTCGTCTGGGGCTACAACTCGCTCCAGTACGAATACAACGGCATCCCCTCGCTGGAGGTTGCCAAGACTATCTCCAAGATGATCGGCGTTCCCGTCTACTACGAGTACACCGATGCCGATGAGATCGCCGCCGGCGCCGTGATCGCCGATGCGCAGGGCGATAGCGTCTCATTTGCAAACGTGGTCGACAAGAGCTGCTGGGTGTATTTCCCGGAGGGGTTCGACGGCGCCACCGACACCCTGTTCCGCTGCGGCATGGGGACCATGTCCATGCCCGACGGAAGCCAAAAGTACTTTGAGGACACCACCGACCCCATCATGCGTTCGTATGCGCAGCGCGGAAACGTGTCCCTGTACTTCGACTTTCTCAAGGACCAGTTTGGCGCCCAAGAGGAGCCCCAGCCGGCGCCCTCGCGCAAAAAATCGTCTTCTGCAGCAAGCAAACGCAAAAAGAAGTCGACCAAGACGCAGAAGGTCGCAACCGCCACCATGAACGCATCGGACGTCGACGTGCTCTTTAGCCATCTAATCGAAGAGACAGGCGGTCAGATCCAGCCCCAAAGGGTCATCAACCGCATCGTCTTTCCCGGCCACAATGCTTGCATGCAGGTAAAGGAGACCCTAGAACAGGAACTTGGCGGCTTTTCGCTCGCCACGCTGATACCCGCAATCTCCGACCTTGGTGATTTGAGCCAGCCGCAAAACGCCGCCATGTGCATCCATATCTGTGGCGCCCTAGGCGGACGGACATTCAACGAGATGTGGGGCTACAACTCGCTTCAATACGAATACGACGGCATCCCGCTGCTGCGAGCTGCAAAGGCGCTCGCCGGCCTGCTCGGGGCGCCCGTTTATTACGAGTACGTAGTGACCGACGGCTACAAGGCCGGAGCATGGCTAGCCGATCTCGATGACGACGACGTCTCGTTTGCCGCAAGCCTCACTAAAAGCCAGTGGACGTTCTTCCCCGACAACAGCCAGTACCGAGATGCCACGGCGGTTCGTTGCGGCGTGGCGACCGTCACGCTTTCCGTGACCCAAAATGGCGTGCCCCAGGACCGCGAGGTCTCGTTTGCGGACACGTTCAATCCCATCATGCAAAAGCTGGCAACCCGCGGGACCGTCTCCATGTATCTCGACCTGATCAATGCAAACTACAGCTCGTTTGCAGATCCATCGGACGATGACGACGAAGACGAGGATGACAAGCCCCAGGCAGAGTCCGATGCCCAAGCGTCGGGCAACGTCTACATGTCCCAGGCCATGGGCGCGATGACGTTTCGCATCGTCTTTCCCAATCATGACTGCTGCGAGTATATCCGCGATGATCTCGACAAGTGCTTTGGCGGGTTCTCGCTCCAGGCGATTTGTGGCACACCCGACGGTACGTTTGACTCACCCGATGAAGTCCTGTCCACCATGGCAGGCCACGGAATCCCCGATGATGCAACCGATGTCGAATGGGGCTATAACTCCGTGCGCTATCGCGTGGCGCACTCCGTGCCCAACGCCATCGTTCTCGAGACGTTGGTCCAGCACTACAACATTCCGCTGTACGTCGAGTATTTCGATGAGCTTAAACGCGCGACCGGCGCTGCCATTACGATCCCCGACATGGCAAACCCGACCGCATTCATCCCCGGCACACTCGGGTGCAAAGAGCAGATGTACTTTGACCGCGGCAGCGACAACGAAGGCTACGTTGCACTTCGATGCGGCTATTGCCAGGCAGTCTCCGATGATGGCAAAACGCGCATTTCCTTTGTCGATGACCCTTCGCAGTCGGTCATGGCGGAAATGGCAGAAGAAGCATCGGTCGGAGTCTACGTTAGGCTGCTTAAAAAATTCGATCTTGAGCAAGTTCTCCCCGCTGGATATCAGAAACCGGCTTCTCGTCCCGCCGCAAGCTCCAAAAAGAGCACCTCGACCTCCTCGGCAGAAAAATCAAAAATCAGCCTGTGGATGAACCCCATTGCAGAGAAGCATGTCTGGAACTCCCTCGATGCCTACGGTCAAAAGCGGGGCAAGCAAAATGACATGAACATGTTCTTTTTGGAGCCGCTCTATCGCGGCGGCGATCAGATCCGAGACCCATTTGGATTTGCCACAGGCCGCAAACCTTTGCCGGCTTATGCAAGCCACCAGGCGCACCGCAAGGTTATCGACGCCGCCCTTACTACCGACATAGAAGTCGGCGCGCTTGTCGCGGGGCTTCTCGGCCAAGACCTGTTGACATCCGAAGAGCTCAACGCGCTGCACCGCGACATCGAGCTCAAGGCCCAAGGCATAAGCGCCATTGCCACCGGAAGAGGCGCCGCACTCGAAAGCCGTTGCGACTCGGTTTGCTACCTTATTGCAAAGCTCCGGAGCCATGACGGCGACAATAGCCAGCGCTTTATGATGTGGATGGCGGACACCGACCAAGCCGTACACGTAAAGTTCTACGGCGAGGCGCCGGCAATCGGCGCGCCCTTTACGTGCCGCTTTAGCGTAGTGGAAAATGACGTCATTACATACTGGATGCCCGTCGAGGGCGAGAAGGGCTTCTCCCGCTATAAGCAGATTCCCGAGGGAGGACGCATCGACGTCTCCACGGCAAAGAGCGACTCCGCCGCTATGAGCGCTCTTCGCAAGGCCAACGCGATGTTCCTTAAGACGTGCGGACTCAAGCAGACCGCGCCGTCCAAGACGCGCATGACCCCGGAGCAGTCGCAACGATTTAACGAGCTGCGAGAAAAACTGGGTCGTAAAACAGGTTATGCCCTTACGGTGCTCTTCTCGCGCTGCGTACTCTGCAGCGCCGAAGCCGACCGATTCCTCGAGCTCATGGAGCACGCCGCTGCCGCGCACGATCGCGGAGAGGTGATCGACGTCGACGATACCGAGGTCGTAGAGCACAAGGCCGTTTACATGGTTGGCCCGATCTCTACCGAGGATGGTACTTGTCAGCTCTACAACCCCAACACCGTCAACTTTGAGGACTTTAGGTTCCAGCCCAACCTGCTCGAAGACTTCCATACCGACCTGCCCCGTGCCGGCAGCTTTATCAACATTGCAACGAGCGTCGTTGAGTCGGACGTCATCGCCGCCTGGGCGGGCTACAACCCGGGCAACGCCCAGCGCTCGGCGCGCTACTAGAGAGCGATTGGCACGACCAAGCCATGTATCTGTTGCGCGGCATCGGCCCTGGACGTCGAACCGCGCCGTCCACGATGTTGCGCAACAGAATGCAGCGCAGGCGGCCTAGTATGCGAAGTAACAGGCGCGCGCAGGTCAGACGCATCGAATCCGACCTGCGCGCGTAACACAAATCATCGCAGGGAGCACACCATGGCGCGTGACACATCAAACGATCCGGTTGTTAACTTGCCGCTCGATTACAAGTTCGACGGCAACGGCAACATCATCCAAAAGGTCTTTTTTGGCGTAAATGCGGTATTCTGCCCCGTCTGGTACTGGTGGTACTTCAAAAGCAATCGTGATCCCAACTTTTGGGTCGGTGACAGCGACATGGACGGCTATGATCCCGAGGAATGCGCTACCGAGTTCCTGCACCGCATGGATAACTTTACGCCCGAGGAGAGCTGCAACCTCTTTGAAGTCGCAAAGTATTGCGACCGCATGACGGGCGTTACCGTCTTTGACGTCGTAAACGGGCGAAATGTAAACGAACGACACCTGGATGACTACTACACCGGCTACGACCTTGGCATCGAAGATGATGACGAGGACGAAGAAGACGACACAGACATCGAGATGGAGTTTGAAGGGCAACCTGTTAGCCCCCAGCCGATGCGCGTATGCGGCGAGGGCCCCTGCCAGTTTATGCTGCCGCCCGTTTTAAACTGCGGAACGGACGACGGTTCTGGCTACGAGGTCGAGATTCCCCTGCGCGCCAAAACGACCAAGAGCGGTACTCCGCAGGAGCGACTATCGTTCTATATCCCCGCCGACGTCGCCGTACAGTGGTTCCGCGAGGTCACGGGCGAGCCGCAGGCCGACTACCAACTGTTCCAAACTGTTTGGATGGATCGGGCCAATCGGCTTGAGAACCCGCACTTTGTCGACCACCTGTTTTCCTATGCGTTTTGGCGGGAGCGATTGCTGCGCATCCTGCACTGCACGTACAAGCGGGGCAAGGTACAGAGTGTGCGCATCGTTGCCGACTACGAAGGCGACGCTGCCGAGTTTATTGACAAGTACTACCCGGAGGCCGAGGTCATCGGTCATCAGGGCAATGAGAACGCCTTTGAAACGGGAGCCGCCTATCTGGTGGACCTTACGCTGGACTACAAATACAAGGGCGACAAGCTTGTCGAGAAAAAGACGTTCTCGGTCCTTGGCAGCTTTGGACGCGAATGGTATCGACTCTTTAGCAGCAATCCCAACGCCACCGTTGATGATTTCTGTGCATGGTGCGAACAAACCGACACCTACGAGCCCCTACGTCAGGCAGCCGAAACCGCCGGCGCAATCGTTCAGTACACCACCTACGGACTAAAGGACGGCAAGCTCACCAGCAAGCGCACCGAAGATCTCCAAGGCCGCACGAATGTCGAGATTAACGAGGCGGCCGAGCTGAGAGACCGCATGCTTACGTAGACGGCAACAGGCCCAGTTCACGTTATCCGTTCATCTCTATACTCACAGGAGGTACCTACTTTGATTTCTCCAATCTGTTGGTTCGCGGCATTCCTCGTCGCTCTCGTCGCGCTCTGCTATTCCATACACTTGGAACGGCACAACTATCAGCACAAACTTTTTGGCTTCGAGATCAATTCCAACCGTCGCATCGTCGCCTTTGGAATTCTTGCTCTTGGCGCTTTTTGCCTATTTGCCCCCGTTACCTGGGCGCAGTGCTTTTCTTCGGATCTTGGCGGGGGCTGGGAGCCGGGAGCCTTCAACTTTATTAGCTGGGTCATCACCAACTTCTTTGCCGTGGGATGGACAACGACCATCCAGACCGGCCTCACCGATGTGACGTCAACCGTCTATAGCGCTATTCCCCTTGGCGGCAGCATTGCCGGCCAGGTATTCAACTTGCTCTATTCGCTGCTCACACTTGCATACATCATCGCCCTTCCCGTTGAAATTGGCCTATTTGCCTTCAACGCTGTTGCTACGCGTCTCTCGGGCAGCGTTATCAAGCGTCATCTCAAATATGCCGACCATGCAATTATCTTTGAGAGTGTCGACGCCAACACCGAGTTGCTCGCGCGTGATATCGTTAACAACATCAAGGACGGAACACTCAATAACGCGAATGGCAACGGCGACATCGCCCTCATCTTCTGTCTAGGCAGCGACGAGGACAGCGAACGTCAGCGCGTGCTGCGCAATCTGTGCCAGGGCTATGTGCGCTATGTGTTCACCGACACCGAAGCAGCCGATGTGCTCACAACGATTACATCGCTGCGCGATGCAGTTAAGCATCTGCTCGCAGTTGACGTCGTCGCAACGAGCGAAGAAACCGAACACAATGTCAGCGCGACGATCGACATGCTCGAAGCGACGCACAAGGATCCTCAGGCCGGCTGCGCGCCCAAGATTACGCTCCATTGCACCCACAAGAACCCCGATGATGCCCAGATCTTCGATGCCATCAAAGCCGACAATGAGCCGACTTGTCTTCACTTGCTCTCACGCGTACAAGACGAAATATACGATGTACTTGAAGAGGCTCCGCTCTACAGCGTGCTCGAACCCATCGATATCTCCGTCAACCCAAATCCCAAGCCTCAGAATCTCACCGTTCTCGTTTTCGGCGCAGGCGATTTCGGCATGCAGGCAACACGCACTTCCTTCTGGATGGGCCGCATGCCGGGCGTTCGTCTGAACATTGTTGTTGTCGACCCCAACGCCCGAACGATACTTGAACGCGAAGCAGCCCGCTACCCCGAGATGTTTGGCGAAAGCTGCAACGGCATGCCGACAATTCGCTTTGTAGAAGCTGAGGCGCCCTCGGTTACAACTGATCGCCTTATTGCAGGCGGCACCGTCACCACGCTGTACTACGACGCTCAAAACAAACGCGTATCGTCCAAGGCCGACAGCGCGCTAATTACCGATGACGCTCGTCTTTACGCTTTTGTGACCATGGGAGATTGTGGACAAAACCTCTCCTATTCGCTCATGCTCCAACGTCAGATCTTCAATCGCTTTATCGACCAGGGCTCACCGGACTACACCAAACAGCAACCCGTCATCTGTCCCCATATCGAGAGCGAAGAAATCCTAGGCGCCCTTAAAAGCCTCGATAAGACTCAGACGATCGGCAAAGACGCCGCCAAAATCATGCATCCGTTTGGTGCCCGCAAGGCGTTCTACACCTACAGCAACATCATCAATGACGAGCGCGAGCGCCTGGCCGTGCAGCTCAATGCGGCATACGACCTTTGCTTTAATGGCTCCATTAAGAATGATTTTGACGCAACGCTCGCCGTTGATAAGGCAGTCAATAGTTACAACGGCAAAGAATCCAACAAGAGCAGCAGCCGAGCTTCGGCAGCACATATCCCCTACCGCTTCTGGGCGCTTGGCTTTAGCGACGCCGACGTGGAACAGGGATCCTTCGAGCATGCCTGGAGGGAAAAGCTGCAGGGCAAGGTCAAGCCGGCTTCGAATAACGACAACATTGCCAATGCGATATTAAGCTCCGTCGTTCCCGACGCAGCCACCAAAGCCGAGTTCGATGCCAACGAGCAGAAGAACCGCGAGGAATTCAACCTTATTTGTCGTTTAGGAGACATGGAGCACGATCGTTGGCTTGCCTATTGCCGGGCAACGGGCATGACCGAACTGGGACACGGCACCATCGAACAGGAACGCGAACAGCGTATGCGTGCAGCAGCCGTCGATGCGTTCCTGAGCGGCAAGGTCAACAAGAGTGGGGCCGAAGGCGTTCGCAAGTCCGACATCCTCATGCGTCACGCCTACATGACACCTGACAACGACGTACTTGGTGCCCGCGGGTTCCTGCTAGGAAAAGACGTCTACGCCTACGACCGAATCATCGTCGCCCTCTCGGCCCGCATCGCCAAGGGAAATGTTGTCAAGCCCAAGAAGGACATGGATAAATAACGATTTCAATCGAGAGGATTGCAATATGGGAAAGCCATCCACCGCAAATATAAAGCAAGATAGCGAGGGCCACACCCTTCTACAGATATTCGTAAGCTACCGACGTGCGGACAACATATTCAACCACATGCTCGATATCGTTGACAGAACCCTAGATATGCTCAACACAAGCAAAGATATGCTTGCTTTGACCGACTATCGAATTGACAAGTTCACCGATATCGTCTCCATCGATTACGGGCAGCGCTGGGAACAGAAGATGAATGAAGCTCTCGAAGACTCGGACATCCTGCTTGCTTTCATAACGCCTGGCTATATCGAAAGCAAGAACTGCTGTCACGAATACAATCATTTCCTTGAAAACGCTGAAGGAGAAAATGAGGAAAAAACTGACAAGGATGATAGGCCTCGCCGCTGCATTCCCGTTTTTTGGACAAGCCAAGATAAAATTGAAGCGAATATAAAAAAGAAATATGGCGAAAGCCCCGACGGAGAACCCGCTGCAAAAGAAAAATCCAGTCAAACTAGCTCGGACAGCCATGACGACAAAAACGATCATGACGAGTCACTCGCTAAAGAACAGACCCGCGAAATCCGCGATAAGGAAAGCGGCGACAAAAGCGTCTCCGACAATCCCTCAAAAGATAAGAACTCAGCAAATAACGCCCGTAGCACTTGGGATTCAATCAAAGAGTTCAATGGCCTAGAGGCGGTCCTCCCTAAGTTCATTGAGCTTCTTAAGGACGATGCGCAGGGGTCTGATTACGATTTCGTGAAAGACTGTATCGTTCGCTGGCTTGCTAACAAGATTTTCATCGTTGCAGATTCAATCATTAAGAGCAAACAAATGGTTGAGGAAGAGGATTCTACGATTGCGGAAGCGAAGACGGTCAAGCCATTAGACGACGAGCTTGCCGCCGCACTTTCCGACCATGTGTTTCATCTCTCGACAAAGAGCTCCGAAGGGACCGCTCATGTGTCCGATGGCGTTTTTATCGTCGAAAAAGGCACAAAAATTGCCAGGGATCTTACGGCAAGCTGCCCGGTCTCCGTCATCAAGCAACGCAGCATGCATGCAGACCTCATAGAAGATTGCGTGCTCACCGGTGACATTGCGTTTTCGAGCCCCTCGGCGGCAGCGGGATTCGTAGCAGGCCGAAGCTCCAACGGTAAAACTATGTGGACGACCGATGAAAATAAAACCATCAACGATCTTGAGGAGGAATACAGGATGGGAAAACAGTCGTAAGAGGAAAATGGACTGGAAAGAAAAACCATCCAGCAATAATGAACGAAAAGAAGCGGGGCTCGTAAATGGCCGAGCCCCGCTTCTTTTTGTTCGTTTATGGCCTTGCAGCAAAAGATGCTCTGCCGCTTCAAGGGACCCTACCGCTCCTCTAGCGTCCAGCCTTTCTGAGCGCAGAGGTCACGCAGGGTAGCCACGAGGTCCGCGTTGGTGTTGCTGTCGACCACGATCTTGTCGATGTGATCAGCGGCAATGTTGAGCTTGGGGAACGAGTGGCTGCAACCCGACAGGTTGAGCTCACCGACGTTGCAGGTAATCTCGAGTGCGCCAAGAATGTCATCGTTCGAAAGATCAATCTTCTCGACGTCGCCCTGAAGGCCTTGGTCAACGGTAAAGAACATCAGGTTCTTAAGACCCGAGGCGTTGATGGAACTGACAGCACCCTTAAGGCCCTCGATCTTAAAGGAATTAAGCTTGGGACAGACGCTCAGGTCGAGGTCCTGGGTCGTCATGTCGCCAAACTTGAGCACCTCGAGTGCCTCGAGCTCGCTAAAGTCTGCACTCTTGGCGCTCAGGGTATTGATGCCGAGCGTGTCGAGCTTGTCCAGCTTGCTAATGGGCGTGAAGTCCGTCACCTCGTCACTCACGACCAGCTCTGTGATGCGCTGGGTCTCCTTGGCGGTCAGCTGGCCATCGTCATCGTTATCGTAGTCGGCAAGCAGCCCGTGCAGGGTATCATCCGTGATCGCATCAACATCGACGAGACCTTTTTCTTTCTTGGTCTCGGAGCCAGAGGCGTCAGTTGAGCTCGACTCTTTAGAGGCGCTCGACGAGGCTTCTCCGGCGCCTTGCACGTCACCGACGCCGCCAATCACGGCAAAGGCAGCAACCGCGCCTATGACCACAACCGCCGCAAGCACTACCAGGGCGCGAACGCCGCCCAAGCGAGAAACGGCTTCATTTGCACGTTCAGCCGCCTGTCCATTCGGCTGCCTGGCAGGGCGAGGGATCCGACTTGTCGAACGCCCCGGCGTCTGCTGCGCCTGCCCAGCAGACTGTTCGGTTGCCTGCCCGTTCGGACGCATATTCACCCGCACATCCGGCGTCTCGGCAGCCGGCTCATTAGCCCCGCCCGTAGGCTGCTCGGTCACACGCTGAACCCGTTCGTTATCCCGCCAAGACATGTCGGGCTTAAAATTCGCCATATCGCTTCTCCTCACTTGAGCGCATCGCTACTGCTGCTCCATGGTGTAGCCGTAGTCACTGCTCATTTTTTGCAAATACTCGACCAGGCTGCTGCTCGTGTCGCTGTCGTACAAGATCTTGCCAACACAATTGGGTGTAAAAGTGAAATGGAAGGCATCTTCCCTGCCTGCCCCGCACAGATTGAGTGTATCGACTCTGCAACCGATCTTCAGGACCTTGATGTTCACATCACCCGACAGGTCAAGCGTCCCAATACTGCCATCAAGGCCTTCGATCTGGACGTTCGTCAACGAGGACATGTTTTTGGCATTCAAGGTATCGACGGGGCTCTCGAGCCTGTTTATGGTAACGCGCTGTAGCTGAGGAAAACGTGTGAGATCAACCTGAGGCACCGAGCAGTCGCCAATGGACAGATGAGTGATATTGCTAATGGAGCTCATGTCGTAGCTTTCGCTGTCGTAGTCGCCGATGCCAAACGTCGTGATGTTGTGGAAGTTGGCCAACAGCGGAAGCGAATCAAACGACTCGACGTCGATTGAGCTAGCTTCATCCGCAGTCTCTTGCGAAATATTGCCGTCCTCATCTGCATCGAGCGCTAAGTCCGAGCGCAGTGCCTCGTCCGTAATCTCATCGAGTGTGAGCACTGTGGCCTTTTTCGCTTCTTCCTGGTGGCGCTCTTCTTTTTCCTTTTTACGCTGAGCGCGCGCTGCCTCGTCTTCTTGCTGCTGTTTGGCCTCGGCACGCTGCTCGGTCTGCCGATTGGTGTCGGAAATGCCGCTTGTGATGGACGTCACCGCCACAATGGCAATGATTACCACCACGGCAAGGACAACCACTACGCGCGGACCGCCCATGCGGTTCACGATATCGTTGATATCCGATCCGTTGGACCCGGCGCCCCTGCGGCCAGACCCGTTCTGATTAATTGCCATCCGTGTTTCCCTTTCCGCCGCCTACAGGCGGTCCTTGTCGAAGTAGTCCGCGTCGCGCCAGTCGCCGCGCCAGCGGTAGGCGTGGGCGTTCTCGCGCGACCAGTCGCTCAGGTGGCGCAGGATGAAGCGGCTCATGTCGTCCGCGAGCGGCGCGATCG
>CABTAA010000018.1 GCA_902482615.1 uncultured Collinsella sp. | reverse complement strand
TGCTTGCAATCCGCCATGTGGAGTCCGTCGCAGCCGCAACGCTGCTGCAGTCCGCTCCGAGCGTGGAGAAGCGCAACACGGACATGACCAAGAAGTACGCCGACATGGCCAGCAAGCTCGACGAGGCCGCGCACAACCGCTTCCTCGACCTGCTGAACACCGACGGCTTCGCACCGTGGTTCTCCACCGTCACGCCGCTGACCGAGATCGGCCTCATGCCCATCGGCAGCCGCCCGGCCAAGCGCGGCCTGGGCGCCAAGTCGCTCGATGACCTGCGTACCATTCCGTGGATCTTCAGCTGGAGCCAGGCGCGCATTAACCTGGCCGCTTGGTACGGCCTGGGCACCGCCTGCGAGCAGCTTGGTGATCTTGACCAGCTCAAGGCTGCCTACCAGGAGTGGCCGTTCTTCCGCACGTTCATTGACAACATCGAGATGTCGATCGCTAAGACCGATCAGCGCATCGCCAAGATGTATCTGCACCTGGGCGATCGCCAGGATCTGTCCGAGAAGGTCTTCACCGAGATGCAGCTCACGCGTAAGTGGGTCCTTGCCATCGTCGGTGACGAGTGGCCGCTGCAGCGCCGCCGCGTGCTCGGCTGCGCCGTCCGCGTGCGTAACCCCTATGTCGACGCCCTGTCCATCGCCCAGGTCCGCGCCCTTCGCGAGGTGCGTATGAACCAGGACGAGATGGCCGAGGAGAAGAAGGCCGAGTACATGAGCCTGATTCTTTCGACTGTGACCGGCGTCTCGGCAGGACTGCAGAACACGGGGTAATCGATAGCCCTGTGGCTCTCACCGGGACCCGATGGGTTTCCCTCTGAATGCGTCCTCGCACTTGAAGCCCCCTTATCCTGCTCCTTCGGAGCTGCGGATAAGGGGGCTTCGTGCTGCGGAGTGCATTCAGAGGGAAACCCATCGGATCCCTTCGTCCTCGGTCTTCTGGGGTTAAAGCTAAAGGGAATAAGGCGCGTTTCGCGCATAGCGTGGAGTGCGGCGAGGGCTTCTTGCGTCCTGCGGAGTGTGCCTAAAAGTAAACTAATGGCGGGCCCTGCGATGTCCGGTCTTCGGCGGATTACTGGCTGGGGGAATTAATGGCGCGCTTCGCGCGTTTGGAAGGGGCTTCGTGCTGCGGAGTGCATTCAGAGGGAAACCCATCGGGTCCTTTCGTCCTCGGTTTATGGCGGATCAGCCGCTGGGTGAGGGTGGTGCTTGGGGCGACGTGCAAAAAACGGAGTTTTCAGCAGCCAAAGATTGATGCATAAGGCCATAGCCGGCTTTCGCTGCCTTTGTTGATGCTTTTGCACGACGATTGGGCTTTGGCGACGATCATATATGGCTGGTTTCTCGCCGCATGCTATCCAGATGGGACGAGTCATGAGGACTATCTACCTTTTGAAAGACTTTTGACACCAAAATCTTATCCCGCGATGCTGAATACTCGCAAAAATGCACGCTCCGGAGGGTACCACCCTGTTACGGCTAGAAATCCATGCGCCATTTTATGCAATTAATTAACGCATTTATGCAAAATGGCTTACGTGCGTACGTCTCGGGCTAGATGTTTGCCTCGGCGCTGCGTAAATCATCCTGTCTATAGTGTCTTTGACAGGCGGCCGCGGTCCCGTTTGGGATCGCGGCCGTTTTGTTGAGGGTCAAATATGAACGTTGTGTTAATGAGTCGGTGGACGGTGGTGTTTTTCGGTGAGCGGCGTATCCTTCCAACGGTTTATCTAGTGTGTCAGTTGAAAGGAAGAGGGCGCTCGTCATTGTTTGAATGTGAACTGCCGTTTGACCACAAGACGTTGCATCTGGAGCTCGAGGATAAGAACTTCGTGGGTGTGATGGAAGGTCATCAAAACGAGTTTAAGACTACAAAATCGCAGGAAGAGCTGGTGGAGGAGTCACTTGCCAACCCCTATGGCTCGCCTTCGCTCGAGGAGCTTTGTGCTGGCAAGAAGGATATTGTCATCATTAGCTCCGACCATACGCGCCCCGTTCCCTCGCGTGTGACGATGCCTATTCTGCTGCATCACATCCACTCCGCTGCGCCTGAGGCGCGCGTTCGCATTCTTGTTGCTACGGGCATGCACCGTCCGTCGACGCACGAGGAGCTCGTCAACAAGTATGGCGAGGAGATTGTTGCCAACGAGGAAATCGTTATGCACGTCGCGACTGACGACAGCATGATGAAAAAGATCGGCACCCTGCCTTCTGGTGGCGAGTGCATCATCAACAAGATTGCCGCCGATTGCGATCTGTTGCTTGCCGAGGGCTTTATTGAGCCGCACTTCTTTGCCGGTTTCTCCGGCAGCCGCAAGTCCGTGCTGCCCGGCGTCGCCAGCTACAAGACCATCATGTACAACCACAACGGTCAGTTTGTGAATGATTCCCACTCGCGTGCCGGCAACCTGTGCCACAACCATGTGAGCGAGGACATGTTCGCCGCCGCCGAGATGGCTCACCTTGCCTTTGTGCTCAACGTGGTGCTCAACGGCAAGCACGAGGTCATCGGCTCCTTTGCCGGCGACATTCACAAGGCGCACGAGGCCGGCTGCGAGTTCGTGAAGAGCCTTGCCGGCGTTGAGCCTGTCGAGTGCGAGATTGCCATCACCACCAACGGCGGTTACCCGCTCGACCAGAACATCTATCAGGCCGTGAAGGGCATGTGCGCTGCCGAGGCCACGCTTCCCGAGGGCGGTGTGATCATCGACGTCGCCGGTTGTGCCGACGGTCACGGCGGCGAGGGCTTCTATCACAACATCGCCGACAACGACCCGGCGGAGTTTGAGCGCGCCTGCATCGACCGTCCTAAGGACGAGACCCTGCCCGATCAGTGGACGAGCCAGATCTTTGCCCGCATCCTGGCGCATCACCCTGTGATCATGGTTACCGACCTGTGCGATCACCAGATGCTCAAGGATATGCACATGACGCCGGTCAACACTATCGAGGAGGCGCTCAAGCTCGCCTTTGAGATGAAGGGCGCCGATGCCAAGGTTGCCGTTATTCCCGATGGCCTGGGCGTTGTCGTCGCGCAGCACTAGTGCGCGGCCTAAACGAATCGTTTTTAACCGACAAGAAAGATAAGGTTTTATGCTTACCAAACTCCTCTGCGAATTCGGCGCAACTGCCCTCATGATCATCTTTGGTGTGGGCGTGCACTGCGATACGGTGCTCAAGGGCACCAAGTATCAGGGCTCCGGCCACATGTTTGCCATCACCACTTGGTCTTTTGGCATCTCGGTCTGCCTGTTTGTCTTTGGCGGTGCCGTGTGCATGAACCCCGCCATGGTGCTTGCCCAGTGCATCGTCGGCCTGGTGCCGTGGAGCAGCTGCATCCCCTTCATGATTGCCGATATGCTCGGCGGCTTTGTGGGCGCCGTAATCGCTTGGCTTATGTATGCCGATGAGTTCAAGGCTTCCGATGGCGTCGTCGATCCCATTGCCCAGCGCAATATCTTCTCGACCAACCCCACCACCGAGGGCACGAACTATGCTCGTAACTTCTTCTGCGAGGCTATCTGCACCTTTGTGTTCATCAGCGCCATCCTTGCTGCCGCTAACCGCGCCGGCGAGAACGTTCTGATGCTCGCTATCTGCGTCGGTCTGATCGTTTGGGCTGTTGGCATGGGCATGGGCGGCATCACCGGCTTCGCCATGAACCAGGCTCGTGACCTTGGTCCTCGCATGGCCTATCAGGTGCTGCCGATCAAGAACAAGGCTGACAACAACTGGAAGTATGGCCTGCTCGTTCCTGGCATCGCTCCGTTTGTCGGCGCCGCTCTGGCCGCGCTGTTTGTGCACGGTTTCTTGGGCATGTTCTAGTTCAAGGCTACATAGTTGTCCGCCGTCCGCATGGGGTAACTTCCCAGCGCGTCCTCGGACATGAAAGAACCCCCGCTGCGCACTTCGTGCGGCGGGGGTTCTTTCGTCCTGCGGAGTGCGCTGGGGAGTTACCCCATGCGGCCAGCTGCGGGATCTTAGTCGCGTTGGAACAAGCAACCCAACATATATCTGAATTTGGGTGTGAGGGGCGCTTTGCTGTTGGGGGCGTTGAGATGAGGGCGATACTTTGGGAAGGGATGACGCCTCGGGAGGGGGCGTCTATCTGAAGAGGGGCTTTATGACTGAGAGATAGTCTTTGGCTACGTCGGCTTTATCTGCTTCGAAGTTGTGCCAGGCCCACCATTGGACCATTCCTACGAAGCTTGAGGCTATGTGGTGTAGTAGGAAACTGCGGTCCATGGTGCCGGCGGGGCCTGCGGGGCCGACGGGGACGGTTTCGGCTGCGCGCGACATGATGGTCTTGCGTAAGCAGTCGGCGAAGACGCGTGAGCCGGCACCGGCTAGGAGGGCTCGAACGCCCTGACGGCGCTCCCAGAGGTTGTTGAGGATATGCTCGACGTGTACGAGTGGGTCATCGAGGGGCGTACCGTCATCGTCGAGGGCATGGGTGCAGATATCGCGCACGAGCTCAGCGAGCAGGTCATCTTTGCTTTTGAAGAGGCCGTAGAACGTGGCCCGACCCACATGGGCGCGAGCGATGATGTCGCCGACGGTGATCTTGCCGTAATCTTCCTCGCACAGGAGCTCGGAGAACGCCGCAACGATGGCGGCACGGCTTTTTGCCTTGCGAGCATCCATGGCTATGCGTCCGCGTGAACGAGCAGGCAGCGGAGCGTACCGGAGCAACCCTCGTAGGGGCGCTTGCCGGCGCCGTAGCCGACGGCTTCGATGCGGTAGCGTGAGGGCAGTTGGTCGGACGTGCGCAGCGCGGTGACGATGGCGGCTCCCGTGGGCGTCACGAGCTCGCCGGCGACCGGTGCAGGCGTGAGGGCGATATTGCCCGCCTGGCACAGGTTGGCGACAGCGGGGACGGGAATGGGCATGAGGCCGTGGGCGCAGCGGATGGTTCCGTGGCCCTCGGAGAGCGACTCGACCACGATATCCTCAATACCCAGGTCGTCGAGGCAGATGGCGACCGAGCAGACGTCGACGATGGAGTCGACGGCGCCCACTTCGTGGAACATGACGGTCTCGGGCGTTTTGCCGTGAGCTTTAGCCTCAGCTGCAGCGAGTGCGGTAAAGATGGCGAGGGCACGACGCTTGGCACCATTGCTCAGCTGTGAGCCATCGATGATGGCAGTGACGTCCGCCAAAGAACGGTGGTGATGGTGGTGGGCGTGATGATGGTCCTCGTGGCCGTGCTCGTGTTCGTGCTCGACATGGTCATGATGGTGGTGCTCATGCTCGTGTGTGTGCTCGGTAGCTGCTTCGTTGCCGTAGAGCCAGGCCATATCGTGGTCGTGGTTCTCTAGCTCCTCTGCCAGCTGAACGTCAAAGTCGCAGGCGTCGATGCCATGCTTGTTTACGCGTGTAACGGCAATCTCAAAGCCGTCGACCGGCAGCGTGGCGAGCTGTTCGCGCAGGTGCTCCTCGCTGGCGCCCAAGTCGAGCAGGGCCGCGACGGTCATGTCGCCGCTGATGCCCGAGGTGCCGTCGATGATAAGCGTGTGCTGATGGTTAGACATGAAATGCTCCTTAACGGGCGCGAGACGTGCCGGCGTTCAGATGATTAATAAGACTTGCCTGGTAGGCGGCGCCAAAGCCGTTGTCGATATTGACGACCGAAACGCCGCTGGCGCAGGAGTTGAGCATGGCGAGCAGCGCGGCTACGCCACCAAAGCTCGCGCCGTAACCCACGCTGGTGGGAACGGCGATGACCGGACAGCTCACCAGGCCGCCGACAACGCTCGCCAGTGCGCCCTCCATGCCGGCAATGGCGATGACCACCTGTGCCTGGGCAAGCTCCTCGGCATGCGCGAGCAGACGGTGCAGGCCGGCGACACCCACGTCGTAGAGGCGGTCGACCTCGTTGCCATAGAATTCGGCCGTCAATGCGGCTTCCTCGGCGACGGGCAGGTCGCTCGTACCGGCGCAGGCGACGACGATGCGTCCGTTGCCAGTGGGGGAGGGCTTGCCTCCCACGAGGGCGAGCTGTGCGTCCGGGACATATCCCAGGTCGATGCCGTTGCCGAGGAGCTCCGAGGTGTGGGCTGCTTTTTCGGCGTCCAGGCGTGTGACCAGGATGCGCTCCTGGCCGGCATCGCGCAGCGCTTCGATAATGGCGGCAATCTGCTCGGCGGTTTTACCGGCGCCGTAGACAACCTCGCCGGCCCCCTGGCGCACCCCGCGCGAAAGATCGAGCTGCGCAAAGCCCAAATCGGCGGTCGGCGCCGTCTGGATGCGCGTGAGGGCGACGGCCGGGGTGACTGCTCCGCCGGCAACATCGCTCAGCAATTGCTCAAGATCTCGCTTATCCATATATGTTCCCTTCGACGGCGCAAAGTCTAGCACTCAAAGGGTATGTTTCCGAACACTAAGACAAAATTGTTCGGAAACTATAGGACAGACTGATTTAATTGTTAGACGGATCGGCTAGTCACGCAGGATGATGTCCATGGCGAGCATCAGGTTGCGCTCGTCGATGGCAAACGGGGCGGCTTCGCGCGTCTTGGGCTTGGCGCAAAACGCGATGCCCGTGCCCGCGGCCTGAATCATGGGGATATCGTTGGCGCCGTCGCCGATTGCCACGGTGTGTGCCATATCGACACCGCACTCAACCGCCCAATCCAGCAGCTGGATGAGCTTGGACTCCTTGGTCACAATGTCTGCCGCCAGCTTGCCCGTGAGCTTGCCGTCTACGACCTCCAGGCGGTTGGCCAGGCAAAAGTCGATGCCCGCGGCGGCCGCGATCTTGTCGGCGACCTCGTGGAAGCCGCCGCTCACCACGCCGACCTTCCAGCCCTTGCTGTGCGCCGAGCGCACAAGCTCCAACGCGCCGGGGGTAAACGTCACGCGCTCAAACGTGCGCTCGAACACGCTCTCATCCAAGCCGGCAAGCAGCCCCACGCGCTCATCGAGCGCCTGCTTAAAGTCCAGTTCGCCGCGCATGGCGCGCTCAGTGATCTGCGCCACTTGCTCGCCTACGCCGGCCTCCTTGCCCAACAGGTCGATAACTTCCTGGTTGATGAGCGTGGAGTCGATATCCATAACGATGAGGCGTGCAGTCATGGCGGGCCTTTCCGAGTGCAGTTGTATTGGGGCACATTGTCGCACGCGGCACGCCTTGGCGACGGCCACGGTGCGTCAATTGTTTCGTCTCCGTCAAGTCTTTGGGCAAGAGCTACTTTTTCGCGGCACATCGACGCGGGTGCGATAAGATAGAACGCCATGTCCGGCTGCGCGGTTTACGCAGGCTGGGCAAATCTGTACGACGCCGCCCGGAACGACACGGGGCGGCACAGATCCATAAAGGAGGATTACTGGTATGAGCCAGACCCGTCCCATTGACGAGCATTCCATGCACACCCGTACCTGCGGCGAGCTTCGCTTCGAGAACGTGGGCGAAGAGGTCACCCTCACCGGTTGGGTGAGCCGTCGCCGCGACCACGGCGGCCTTATCTTCTGCGACCTTCGCGACCGCGAGGGCATCACGCAGCTCACCTTCGACCCCGAGCACTCCGACGGCGATGCCTTTAAGATCGCCGAGACCATGCGTCCCGAGTGGCCCATCAAGATTCACGGCGTCGTGCGCGCTCGTGGCGAGGAGACCACCAACACCAAGCTCGCGACCGGCGAGATCGAGGTCCTGACCGACCACGCCGAGGTACTCAACACGTCCGTCACCCCGCCGTTCCAGATCGAGGACGGCATCGAGACCAGCGAGGACACCCGCCTGCGCTATCGCTATCTGGACCTCCGCCGTCCCGAGATGATGGCCAACCTCAAGCTGCGCTCCGACTTTACCTTTGCCATTCGCGAGGCGCTGCACAACCGTGAGTTCATGGAGGTCGAGACGCCCTCCCTGTTTAAGTCCACGCCCGAGGGCGCCCGCGACTTCATTGTTCCCAGCCGCATCCAGCCGGGCAACTTTTACGCCCTGCCGCAGTCCCCGCAGCTTCTGAAGCAGCTGCTCATGGTCGGTGGCGTCGAGCGCTACTACCAGGTTGCCAAGTGCTTCCGCGACGAGGACCTGCGTGCCGACCGTCAGCCCGAGTTCACTCAGGTCGATATCGAGATGTCCTTCGTGGACCAGAACGACGTTATGAGCGCGCTCGAAGAAGTCCTGTCCGATGCCTTCGGTCGCATGGGTGTCGAGATGCCCACGCCGCTGCGTCGCATGGACTACTGGGAGGCCATGGACACCTATGGCTCCGACAAGCCCGATACCCGCTATGGCATGCACCTGGTCGACCTGACCGACATCTTTGCCAACTCCAAGTTCAAGGTCTTTGCGACCGCCGCAAACGAGGAAGGCTCTGTCGTCAAGGCCATCAACGCCAAGGGCGCCGGTGCCTGGGCACGTGCCAAGATCGATAAGCTCGCCGGCGTGGCCTCCACGTTTGGCGCCAAGGGCCTGGCCTGGATCGCCTTCCGCGAGGACGGCTCCATCAACAGCCCCATCGTCAAGTTCTTCTCGGACGAGGAGATGGCGGCTCTGCGCGAGCGCATGGACGTCGAGCCTAGCGACCTCGTGATGTTTGCCGCCGGCCCGCGCCTGCTCTCTGACGAGATCCTGGGCGGCATGCGTTCCCACATGGCCAACGCACTCGAGATCAAGCGCGAGGGCCACGACTTCCTGTGGGTCGTCAACTTCCCGCTGTTCCATTGGGACGAGGATCGCAAGGCCTATGCTGCCGAGCACCAGCCCTTTACCCTGCCGACCGAGACCGACATTGCCAAGATCGAGGCCGACCCGTTGGCAGCCGGTTCCTGCACCTACGACTTTGTTATGGACGGCTTTGAGGCCGGCGGCGGCGGTATGCGTATCCACAACGCCGAGATGCAGATGTCCATGCTCAAGCTCCTGGGCTTTACCGAGGAGCGCGCCGAGTCGCAGTTCGGCTTCCTCATGGAGGCGCTCAAGTTTGGTGCGCCCCCGATGGGCGGTTTCGCTTTGGGCCTGGACCGCGTGTGCATGCTGCTCACCGGCTCCGACTCCATCCGCGACGTCATGGCGTTCCCCAAGACGGCCAGCGGCTCCGACCTCATGTCGGGCGCCCCGAGTGCCGTTAGCGGCGCCCAGCTCAAGGACGTCAGCCTGCGCCTGATGTAGGCAAGCGGCTACATATTGCCTGTAACGAGGGAAGGAGGCGTGCCTTCCCTCATTTTTTATGCGTGGGTGTTGCGAGGGCATAGGTTGACCGGGCGTCGCGGAAACTGCGTCCCAGAATTTGCGTCCAAAACGGGTCGCAGTTTCCCAAACAGGCCCCTTTGGGAAACTGCGTCCCAGAATCCAGCCAAATAACGGGTCGCACTTTCCGGTTGAGCCTTTTGGCGGGCTTCAACAAGCATCTAACGCTACAATAACTACCACGTGGCTGGGTTTGCCGGCCGAATGTGCGATGTCGCGGGAGGGGACATGGTCGAGTTTACAAAGACGATTAAAGATCCGTTGGGATTGCATGCCCGCCCGGTTGCGCTGCTCTATGACATTATCGCCAAGCATCGTAGTGACGTGTCGGTCAGCATTGGTGACCGTCATGTCGATGGTCGCGACGTGATGGGCCTGATGGCCCTCTACGGCGAATGTGGCGAAGATATCGTGTTCCGCGTTTCGGGCGTGGATGAGGCCTCGTGCGTCACGTCGATCAGAAACCTCTCGCTCTAAGCATGACAGGGTGCGGCAAAGGACAGCTCTTTGCCGCGCCTTTTTGTTTCATATAGGAAACTTTTTCGAAATCTGAATAGGGACCCTTTCCAAAAAGTTAACCACGTGCTAGTTTACTAAAGCGAACATAGACGTGGTTAACTTTTATCGCGTCGATGTTGAGGACGAACTGACGTTAGGAGCCACTCATGTCTTGCGGACCGCAGATGCCGGCAATGCCGCTTTCGATGGTAAAAGCGGGCGAAACCGTGCGCGTGTCTCGTGTAAAGGGCAATGAGGACATGAAGCATCACCTCAAGGACCTCGGCTTTGTCGAGGGCAGCGAGATCCACGTGGTGAGCTCGAGTGGCGCCAATATCATCGTCACAGTGTTGGGCGCACGCTTTGGCATCGATTCCAAGGTTGCCATGCACATCATGACCGTCGGTTAGTCCACAGCATTTGATAAAAACCGAAAGGGGGACAAGAGGATGAAGACGTTGGGTGACGTTAAGGTGGGCGAGAGCTCCACCATCGTCAAGCTTCACGGTGAGGGTGCGCTTCGCCGCCACCTTATGGACCTGGGGCTCATCAAGGGCACTTCGTTCAAGGTCGTGAAGGTTGCACCGCTCGGTGATCCGGTCGAGATCAACGTGCGCGGCTACGAGCTTTCCATCCGCAAGGAGGAGGCCGCCGTCGTCGAGGTCCAGTAAGGACTCGCGGTGCATATTTCTGCAGATAAAGTTAGGTATTTCTAACTTAATGCAGCAACTTTGAAGCACATTATCCAGCCCGCGCGGAGAAAGCAGTGCGGGCACACAAGGAAGAAGGATTGAATGGCGGATTCTCAGATCCATGTCGCGCTGGCGGGTAACCCCAACTGCGGCAAGACCACGCTTTTCAACCTGATCACCGGCGCCAACGGCTACGTTGGCAACTGGCCCGGCGTCACGGTTGAGAAAAAGGAGGCCAAGCTCCTAAGCGACAAGAACGTTACCATTACGGACCTCCCCGGCATCTACTCGCTTTCCCCCTACAGTCCCGAGGAGCAATGCTCGCGCGATTACCTCATGAGCGGCGAGCCCGATGTGGTCGTCCAGGTTGTCGATGCCACCAACCTCGAGCGCAACCTGTACCTGGCGCTTCAGGTTATCGAGACCGGCCTGCCCGTAGTCGTCGCCCTCAACATGGCCGACTTGGTCGAGAAGAACGGCGATAAGATCGACACGGACAAGCTCTCCAAGAAGCTCGGCTGCCCGGTCATGATGATCTCGGCCCTTAAGAACAAGGGCATCAAGGAGCTCTTCGAGCAGGTTAAGAAGTCCGCTGCTTCCAAGGGCCAGGTGCCGGAGCACAAGTTCGACTCCTCCATCGAGGACGTTCTGGACCACATCGAAAACAACCTGCCGGCGAGCGTTCCCGCCAACAAGCGTCGCTACTACGCGGTCAAGCTGTTTGAGCGCGACGCGGACGCCTGCAAACTCATCAACCTCACCAAGGAGAAGGCTGCTCGCGTGGAGGAGCTGGTCGCCCAGTGCGAGCAGGACTGCGACGACGATGCCGAGTCCATCATCACCGGTGAGCGCTATGGCGTCATTGCGCACATCATCGATGAGTGCCTCACTAAGGCTCCGGCAAAGATGAGCACCTCCGAGAAGATCGACCGCGTGGTTACCAACCGTATCCTGGGCCTGCCGATCTTTGTGGTCATCATGTTCTGCGTGTACTACATCGCCGTTTCTACCTTGGGCGGCACGGTGACCGACTTCACCAACGACCAGCTCTTCGGTACCGACGGCTGGTATGTGCTCGGCCAGGGCCGCGACGCCTACGACGCAGCTGTCGAGGCTGCGGGCGCCAATGCCGACTCGGTCGACCCGGCACAGTACGGTCCCTATGTCCCGGGTATCACCACCGTGGTGCACGACGCCCTTGTGGCGGGCGGCACCGAGGACGGTGGTCTTGTCGATTCGCTGGTCTGCGACGGTATCGTGGCCGGCATCGGCGCCATCATGGGCTTTGTCCCGCAGATGTTCTTGCTGTTCGTGATGCTGTCCTTCCTGGAGGACTGCGGCTACATGGCCCGCGTCGCCTTCATCATGGACCGCGTGTTCCGCCGCTTTGGCCTGTCCGGTAAGTCCTTTATCCCCATGCTCGTGACCTCGGGCTGCGGCGTCCCCGGCGTCATGGCCACCAAGACTATCGAGAACGAGAAGGACCGCCGCATGACGGTCATGACCACCACGTTTATTCCCTGTGGTGCCAAGCTGCCGATCATCGCCCTGCTCATGGGTTCCATCATCGGCGATTCTTCCACCACCGCCGCGTGGATCAGTCCGCTCTTCTACTTCCTGGGCGTCTTTGCCGTCGTCGCCTCGGGCCTCATGCTCAAAAAGACCAAGCTCTTCGCCGGTCGCCCGACGCCGTTCGTTATGGAGCTTCCTGCCTACCACTTCCCGGCGATCCGCTCTTGGGCGCTGCACGTGTGGGAGCGCTGCTGGGCCTTTATCAAGAAGGCCGGCACGGTCATCTTCGCGTCCACTGTCGTGGTTTGGTTCCTGTCCAACTTTGGTAGCTACAATGGTTCCTTTGGCTACCTGCCCGCGATGGACGGCATCTCCGAGGAGTTCATGGACTACTCCGTGCTTGCCATGCTCGGCAATCTGGTCTCCTGGATCTTCGCCCCGCTTGGCTTTAGCACCTGGCAGGCAACAGCGCTGTCCGTCTCGGGCCTTGTCGCCAAGGAGAACGTCGTCGCCACCGCCGGCTCGCTGCTGTCCGTTGCCGACGCGGGCGAGACCGACCCGAGCCTGTGGACCGCGTTTGCCGGCATGTTCCCCACCATGGGCGCTTGCGTCGCCTTTGGCGCGTTCAACCTGCTGTGCGCTCCGTGCTTTGCCGCCATGGGTGCCATTCGCAACCAGATGGATTCCGGCAAGTGGTTCGCGATTGCCATCGGTTACGAGTGCGCCTTTGCTTGGGTGATCGGCCTGTTCATCAACCAGTTCTACAACCTGCTTGTTCTTGGACAGTTTGGTATCTGGACGATTGTGGCCATCGTGCTTCTGGTTGCGATGCTCTTCCAGATCTTCCGTCCCATGCCCAAGCATGCATGGACCGACGAGGACGAGACCAACACTGCTTCCGCCGCAGTTTCTGCTTAAGTCCGAATAAGGATTAGCCCCTTTCCATGAGCCCGGGTGTCCCAGCGACACTCGGGCTTTTTGGTGGGGGAGATGTGGCGTTTCCGCAGATAAAACCGACCAAAATAAACCTGTCCCTTTTTGGTAGGTGGAGAATGGGGTAAAGTAAGTGATGGTTAACTAGAGGAGGCTTGCTATGGCACCTATCGATATTGTTGTACTGGCTGTAATCGGTATTGCGTTTGTTGCCGTGTGCGTGCGCATCTACCGCAAGGGCACCTGCGCCGACTGCGCTCAGGGTGGCGTTTGCACGGGGCATTGTTCTAACAAAAAGACGTGCGCCGCGCTTAAGGGCGTAGACAAAATCGCCGAAGACTTGGGCCGCGGTATTCATTAGCCGACCGGCGTTTGGGCATGTTTGACTGCGGACACGGCAGTTGCTGATACGATAAGTACGTTAGCAACTGCCGCCGAGCGGCTCAAACGAAAGGAACCCTGTATGGAGTCCTCCGCCTATCCGATGCTCTTTAGCCCGATCAAGGTCGGTACGACCGAGGTCAAGAACCGCGTCTTTATGCCGCCGGTGTCCACGAACCTGGCCGATCATGGCTATGTGACCGACGACTTGGTCGATCATTACCGTGCCCGTGCCAAGGGCGGCGTTGGCCTGATCATCACCGAGGTCGTGACGGTCGAGCCTACCTATACCTATCTGCCGGGTGACATGTGCTGCTACGACGACACGTTTATCCCTGGCTGGGAAAAGCTCGCTGCGGCCGTCCACGAGTATGGCTGCAAGATCATGCCGCAGCTCTTCCACCCCGCCTACATGGCCTTTAACATTCCGGGCACGCCGCGCCTGATCGCTCCGTCCTTTGTGGGCCCGTCCTATGCCCGCGAGGCGCCGCGCCCCATCACGGTCGACGAGATTCACGAGCTCACGCATCAGTTTGGCGACGCTGCCGTGCGTATGCAGAAGGCCGGTGTCGATGGCGTCGAGGTCCATGCAGCGCACGCCCACGGCATGCTCGGCGGTTTTTTGACTCCGCTCTACAACAAGCGTACCGATGAGTACGGTGGCTCGCTCGACGCCCGCATGCGCTTCTTACTCGAGGTTATCGCCGAGATTCGCGAGCGCTGCGGCAAGGACTTTATCATTGACGTCCGCATCTCGGGCGATGAGTACACCGATGGCGGCCTGACCCTCAACGACATGATCTACGTCTCACGTCGCCTGGAGAAGGCCGGCGTCGACATGATTCATGTGTCGGGCGGCACCACCATCAAGCGC
>CABTAA010000017.1 GCA_902482615.1 uncultured Collinsella sp. | reverse complement strand
CGGCGCGGGCAATCGAATCTGTCCACGCGCCGAGCATCTCACGGCAGCACCAGGTCTCCTTGAGCAAGGCGTTGCGCTGGGTCACGCAGCGACCATAGGTGCTCGCAAGATCGGCATAGCGTGCGCTCAGTTGCATGCCAAAGGCGGCGAGGGCCGCGCGGCGCACACTGGCGCCTCGCTTAACCATGTCCAGATGGTCGGGGCAAAACAGCACGCTCGGCAGAACCCCGCGCACACCGGCGGCAGAGCATCTCTTGCCGTTGCGGCTAAACGAGCGTTTACCGTCCTCCGCGCTCAATCCCATATCAAGTACGCGGCCGTCGCCCTCGAGCCTCAGCTCGATCTTGCACGAGCCCACGCCATCATGGACGAGCTCGGCTGCGGTCGGATGCCTAAACGAGGCGCCGCTCGTCAGCAGCTGCAGCGCCTCTATGAGATTGGTCTTTCCCGCCGCGTTGGGTCCCGCAAGTATCGTCACGCCCTCGTCCAGGGCAAGACGATAGCTCTCGAAACTGCGGTAGTGCGCGACGGAAAGATCGCGGGCGAACATGGTCATGGCGCAGCGCTAGATGCGAACCGGCATGACCAGGTACAGGTAGTTGATCTTGTCGTAGGACTTGAAGATGCCCGCCTGCGAGTAGCTCTTGAGCTCCAGCGTGATCTCCTTCTCCTTGGACAGGGCATTGAGACAGCCGAAGATGTAGTGGTAGTTGAAGGCGATGGTACCCGACTCGCCCTCGGCCTCGACATCGATCGTCTCCTGCGCAAGGTCCTGGTCATTGGAGATGGAGGACAGGCCCATCTGCCCGTTCTCGACATCGATCTCGAACTTGACGGCGGGGTTGGCGCTCGCGATAACGGCCACGCGCTTGAGGGCGGCGTTAAAGGCGGCGACGTCGATCTTGACGCTCGTCACGCACGAATCGGGGATGAGCTGCTTGTAGTTGGGGTACACGCCCTCGATGCGGCGCGACACGTAGGTGGTGTTGCCGGCCTCGAAGACGACCTGGGTGTCGGTAGCCCCGATCATGATGGTCGCCTGGCTGGCCATGATGTTCAGTGCGTCGTTAAAGGCGTCAGCCGGAACGTTGAGCTCAAAGGAGCCTTCGAGGGTCGAGGTCTCGACCTGCGTATCGCACACGGCCAAACGGAAGGAATCGGTCGCCACCAGGCGCACGGTGTTGTTCTCGACCTTCATGTGCACGCCACCCAGGATGGGGCGGGCCTTGTCGGTCGAGGTGACGCGCCACACGCGGCCGACCATCTCGGACAAGATATCGGTCGGCAGTTCCACGGCGCTCTCGATGGCATAGGCCGGAAACTCGGGGAAGTCATTAGCATCAAGCGTGTTCAGCCTAAAAGAGCTCTTCTCGCAACCAATCAGCACCTGGCGCTCGGACAGCTCAAAGGTGACCGGGGCATCGGGGAGGGTCTTGGTGATATTGGAGAGCATCTTACAGGGGATAACCATCTCGCCCTCTTCTTCGACATGCGCCGCGATGCGATGACGGATCGAGATGGTGTAGTTAGAGGTCTGGAATTCCAAGATGCCGTCTTGGGCCTTAACGAGCACGCCCGACAGGATGGGGAGGGTGGATGCCGAAGCGACACCCTTCATAACGACGCCGATGGCTTGTGTAAGCGAGCTCTGGCTGACGGTGAACTTCATCTTTTAATACCTTTCTATAGATATAAATATCTTAATAATAGTAATAGCACTGACGAAACTGTTGATTACTCCCAAAGACGCAGGTCAGACCCAGAAAGAGAATCGACAGCAACCTGTGTGCAACGGGGGTGGTTTTCCACGTTCAAAACCTGCGCAAAACTTTTCATCACCGCGGGTTGGGTTTTAAACACCTTATGCCCGTGGTTTCGACAAGTTTTCAACAGGTGTCTCTATTTTCCTACGAGCGCAGTGTAATTTTATCGCGCAGCGACTTAAGGTCTTCGGTGACGGTGCGGTCTTCCTGGATCATCTTCTGGACCTTTTTGTAGCTCGTGCTGACGGTCGAGTGGTTGCGGTTGCCAAATTCGGCGCCCACCGCCGTGGTCGTCATCTCGCACATCTCGATGGCCAGGTAGATAGCGATATGGCGTGCTTTGGCGATATTGGCGTTGCGACGCGGGCCGATGAGCTCCTCGTGCGTTACGCCGTACTGCTCTTCGATGACGGACTGAACCGTCTGGACGTTGATCTTTTTGGCCGATGTGTCGAAGTACTGGCTGGCGATGGCATCGATATCGTCAAAGGTGAGCTCCCCGCCCTCGCGTTCGCGGTCGCCCGCCTCGCCGGCGCAGCGCTCGCAAAAGCTCTCGAGTTCGCGGATGTTGGTGCCCGAGACCTCGGCCATGTGTTTAAAGTGCTCGTCGGTCAGGTGCCCGCCGTCGCCCCCATAGGCCGCCAGCAGCGAGTCGTCGCCTGCCTCGGGAGCGGCGACGATAGTGTTCTCGTAATAGCGCTGCAAGATCTTGTATTTCATCTCGTAGCTGGGCTCTGCGACCAGGCAGAGCATTCCGGCGTTGAAGCGGCTGGTCAGACGCTCGTCCATGCTCAGGTCCTTGGGGGCGCGGTCTGCCGCGATGACGACCTTCTTGTTGTTGCGGATGAACTCGTCCATGAGCTGGAAAAAGTAGTCCACGCTTGCGCGCTTGCCGATGATGTTTTGGATGTCATCGATGATGAGCACGTCCACGCCGTGGTACGCCTGCATGATGGGGGCGTTGCTCTTCTTTTGGCGGTCGAACTCGGTCATCAGGTCGTCCAGATATGCCTGGGAGTTGGCATACTTGACCTTGATCTCGGGTGACTTCTCGGCGAGCTCGTTTTTGATGGCAAGCAGCAGGTGCGTCTTGCCCAGGCCCGATTTGCCGTAGATAAACAGTGATGTGCATGTGCCGCGCTCGTCCGCGAGGGCGGCAAACTTGAGTGCCGAGCGATAGGCATGGCTGTTCTCGGGGCCGTAGACAAAGTTCTCAAAGGTAAATTTTGAGTTCGCGGCGAGCGGGGCTCCATCCGTATTCTGCTCGGCCGGCACGGTCGGTGCTGGCATGGGTGAAGCGGGGGTCGCAGCTTGCGTGGATTTAGTCGGCGCTCCGCCCTTCATCTGGTTCATCATGCGACGAAAATCGTCGGCCGAGAGCGTGTTCTTGATTGCAATGCCCGAATCCGCGCCCGCCGCTGCGTCGTGAGCGATGGGCATGTGCGTGACGGGTGCGTTCGTTGACGTCGCTACCGCGGTCGGCAACGGCGCCATGGTTTCACGGGAAACATCGCTGTGCTGGTGCTCGATTGTCGGCACGTCGCTTGCGGAGGCTGGTACCGTCGGGGAAGCAGCGGGAGCCGTGGCGGGCGCCGTCGCGGCAGCGGATTCCGTTGCGGCGCCTTGCGGCGCCACGATGTCGAGAGCAATCGGTGCAAAGGCGATTTCTTCCAGATAAGCCTCAATAGTCGGCTGATGCTTTTTGAGCTGCGCGATGGCAAAGCGCGAGGGGGCCTCGATCGTGAGCGTATCTTCGGTCAGGCTTATGGCGCGCGATTGCCCCAGCATGTTGATGAGGCGTGCATCTTGGCCGTCGCGCTGGCAAAAGGCGATGGCGTCCCCCAGGATGATGCTTGCTTCCTCGTCCACTGTCTCTCCCGTTCTTTAGCTCTGAGCTCGCACGCGAGCGGCGCCGAGTTCGGTCAGATGGTATTTCTGGCCATGCTTGATGACCAAGCCAGCCTGCGCCAAGTCATTGAGCGTGCGTGACCAAGTGGGGGCCGAGTTTCCAAACGCCCTCGCCAGATCGGTTGCACCGCACGCTTGATTTTGCGCCAAATAGCCCAGTGCGGCGTTGCCGCGATCGCTTACGAACACGTCCGGTTGTGGCTGCGCATACTGATTTGCTGCATTAGGATACATCATTTGAGCTGCTGGTTGTTGAGAACTCTGCATCGGCGGCATTTGCTGTTGAAAACTTTGAGGCCACTGTTGGTAAGGCTGCGGAGGCATCTGCTGGGCCCAGGGGTTGTACTGCTGCTGCGGCATCTGCTGGTACGGCTGCTGATATCCCTGCTGGTACTGCTGCGGGAACTGCTGGCCGTACCCCAGCGGCGGCATCTGCTGATATGGATATCCCTGTTGGTACGGCTGATAGCCCATTTGCTGGCCACCCGGTGCGCCCGTCGCCTGCTGCATTGCTGCTGCATCCTGATCCGCCAGCGGCACGGCCTCTGGCATGTTTGGCGGCATCGACATCGATGTCGCCTGGGGCTCTTGTGTGGGAAGCATTCCGGGCTGCTGCATCTGCCTCACGGGGGGCTGCATCTGCTGCGTTGCCATGGGCTGCTGCGCAAAAGCTCCCGGCAGGGGATATGTGGGCTGCTCCGTCTCGGGCCGCACGGCAGCGCCGCGTCCGCCGGCACGCTCGATTTCCTGCACTCGTTTAGGGTTCAGGCTTACCGTAACCACGGTGCCGTTGCCCATGTTGTCCTCGATGGATACGGCACCGCCGGCGTTTTCCAAATACTCCTGCACCATGGGAAACCCTGCTCCGGTTCCACGGATATAGCGCTTCATCTTGCTGTTTGCACTGGTAACGCCAAAGTCGAAAGCGCGTTCCTTGTCGTCGATGCCGGGTCCTTGGTCAGCAAAGCGGATGGTGTCTCCGCCGTCCAGAATCGAGATGATGGGCTCTGCAAAGTGTGCGTGGATAAAGTTTTCGACAATCTCGCGGATGACCATGAGCGAGATATGGCCACCTTGTTCTTTCATGCACTGGTAGACGGTGTTGGTCGTCTCTTCCAAATACGTGCGGACATCTTGCGGATCAATGACGATCACACGCGGTGTCGACAGCATGTCGTCATAGACGGCGATGCGCGCGGCGTACATGGCTTTTGGCGCCTGCGTTGTCGTCTGTTCACCTTCGTCACGCTCTTCGCGCACGCCGGTGATGTGCTCGTTGTCGGGTGCCGGGTCTCCGGAATCGACCATGGTGTAAAAGTCGTCAGACATGCCGCTCGCAATCTTCCAAAAGGTTTCGAACAAATAGTAGCTCACCGTGCAATGTTTCTCATCTTTCGACAAACTTTCAAAACCTGTTGAAAACTTCGGAAAACGGACGAAAAGTTCTCAACATTGCCAACATGACCTGTTGAAAACTCGATGAAATATCGTGAAAAGTTGTCATGCACCGCTAAATCGAGCTTGGCTTATGGGGGAACCGTGTGAACTGCGCAACCTTTTACCTTTGATTTCTTGACATTTGAACATTGATTTCCCTACAATCTTCAAGCTCACGTGTCTATATCTGCGTCCGCGTCCCCGCGGACACTCGAAATGCAGCAGGAGGAACTTAAGATGAAGCGTACGTATCAGCCTAATAAGCGTAAGCGTGCCAAGACCCATGGCTTCCGTGCCCGTATGGCCACTAAGGGTGGTCGTGCCGTGCTCGCCCGTCGTCGCGCCAAGGGCCGCAAGCGTCTCACTGTCTAGCAGCGATACACACATCTCGCATGAAGACTATTAAGTCTCGGCAAGATTTCGAGCATGTGTTCAGTCAGGGGCGTCGTTTCAATCACCCTCTGATTCGAATGACCATATGTGAATCGGTTGGCGAAGGCGACTCCGGAAGGGTCGCCTTCGTTGGTGCTAAGCGACTCGGTTGTGCCGTCGTGCGCAACCGATCTAAGCGTGTGATGCGCGAGGCCGCCCGCAGCTGCGGATTTCCCGTTGCGGGTTATGACATCATCTTGTTTGCAACTCCCAAGACGAGGGTTTCCTCGCCGCAGGAGATGGACAAGGCGTTGCGTTCGCTTATGAAGCGCGCCGGCGTTGCCGGGGAGGAGCGATGAGCAATCACGTTTTGCGACGTGTTGCCATCGCTCCTATTCGCATATATCAACAGGTTATTTCGCCCTTATTGCCTGACGCCTGCATTTATTACCCAACGTGCTCGCAATACGCCATCCAGGCGATTGAGAAGCACGGTGTTTTGAGAGGCTGCTGGCTTGCCGTGAGGCGCATCGCTCGCTGCAATCCCCTGCACGTCGGCGGTTATGACCCTGTGCCCTAGCGGGCACTCGCTATCGGAGGAAAACTTACATGTGGGATTGGATCGTTAACATCCTTTTCGAGCTGCTCAAGCTCATCCAGACCTTTGCGGTCGACTGGGGCCTGTCCATCATCATTCTGGTGGTCATCATCCGTCTGCTGCTGACGCCGCTTATGCTCAAGTCGACCAAGTCGACGGCTCGCATGCAGGTGCTGCAGCCCAAGATGCTCGAGATCCAGGAGCGCTATGCCGACGATCCCCAGCGTCAGGCCGAGGAGATGCAGAAGTTCTACAGCGAGAACAAGTTCAACCCCATGGCTGGCTGTCTGCCGCTGCTGATTCAGATGCCTATCCTGTTCGCCCTGTTTACATTGCTGCGCAACCTGCCGCAGTACTTTAACGACGGCACGTTCTCGTTCTTCAACATCCTGCCCGACCTGACCACCACGCCGAGCGCTTCCTTTGCCGATGGCTTTATGGTTGCACTGCCTGCGCTGGTTTGCCTGATCCTGTTTGCCGTCCTGACCCTGATTCCGCAGCTCTATATGTCGCGCAACCAGACCGGCCAGCAGGCTCAGAGCATGCGCATGATGGCCGTTGTCATGACGGTCATGATGCTTTGGATGGGCTGGAGCCTTCCCGTTGGTGTTCTGCTGTACTACGACGTCTCGTCTGCTTGGCAGGTTATCCAGCAGATTTTTGTGACGCAGAAGGTCATCGACAAGGCGCAGGCCGATGAGGAGGAGCGTCTTAAGAACGCTCCGCTGCAGGTTGAGGTCACTCGTCGAGAGAAGAAGCCGCGCCCGCACAAGAAGAAGTAGTGGGATATCAATCTTATTTAGGTACCTAACTTTTGGAGTACGTTATGTCTGAAGAGATCATCGAGGATATGCTTGAGGAGGTAGCCCCGCAGGTCGCGGGCGATTATCCCGAGATTGCACAGCGCTACAAGGCTGGTGAAGAGCTGACCGATGAGGAGCTCGACACCATTGCCGATGTTGCTATTTCCATCCTGCGTTCCATCCTTTCGCACTTCGATGCCGCCAACTCTCCTATCGATGAGTATGAGGGCGACGAAGGTGAGCTGATTTTGGATGTAACGGCTCCCGACCTTGCTGTTCTCATTGGCCGTCATGGTCGCACCCTTGATGCCTTTCAGGTTATGTTCTCTTTGCTGGTGAGCCGCAAACTTGGCTTTAGGTATCCGGTTGTAGTGGACGTCGAGGGATACAAGAGCCGCCGTCAGGACAAGGTCGCCTCCATGGCTCAGTCTGCTGCCGAGCGTGCCATTCGCACTCATAAGAGTGTTTCGCTTCCGCCCATGAATGCCTACGAGCGTCGACTGGTTCACATTGCACTTCGTGGCAATGATGCCGTCGATACTCATTCTGAGGGTTCTGACCCTGATCGCCATGTGGTGATTGTTGCTCGATAATCTACTCGAGTTTATGCTAAGGGGACGTGGTTTCCACGTCCCCTTTTTTTGTCAAAAGTTCTCGATACGCTGATTTTTGTCAGAAAGGAGCTTTCGTTGTTAGTACTTACTGATCAGCAAGCTGACGAGATGTTGAGTCGTCTAGCTTTCTATTGCAAAGAGTATTCCTTGAGCGTAACTGATGTTGAGCTGAGGAAATGTATTCAGCATTTGGATTTGGTTCTAGAAACAAATAAGACAACCAATCTCACCCGTATTCTTAACGTAGAAGATGCTGCAGTACTTCATATCCTCGACTCACTTGTTTTGCTCCCCTATATCAACAAGGCACCTGAGGGAGCTTTGCTCGATATGGGAACAGGTGCGGGCTTCCCTGGTATTCCATTAACCATAACCACGCATCGTGAAGCTACTTATATTGACTCTGTTGGCAAGAAGGTTGATGCGGTAAATTCCTTTGTCCATGCTCTTGGATTGAAACATGCCCATGCGGTTCATGATCGTCTTGAAGAATATGCTCGGAGCCATAAGAAGCAGTTCTCTGTTGTAACCGCCCGCGCACTGGCCCCTCTACCGATTCTTGTTGAGTATGCGGCTCCGTATCTGAAGGATGGAGGGCTATTTGTTATAACCAAGGGCAATCCTTCGGATGAGGAGCTTGCTTCCGGCATGTCAGCAGCTAAGATTTGCGGCTTCACTTTTCTTCTGAATGACGCTATCGATTTGCCTGAGGGCCTGGGCCACAGGGAGTTCATTGTTCTTAAGAAGAGTCATCCAGCATCCGTTTCATTGCCTCGTGCAAATGGCATGGCCAAGAAGAATCCGCTTGCCTAGATGTTTCACGTGAAACATAATGGATACTAACAACTTGCAGTGTTTCACGTGAAACATGGCGGTTGATATCGAATCGGAATGTTTCACGTGAAACATCCTCCGTTTGACAGCTTTAATACACACCAGGAGGGACCGTGGGATTTCGCGACGTTAAGCGTTCTAAGAGCGCAAAAGACACGCGTATCATTGCAATCATCAATCAAAAAGGCGGCGTCGGTAAGTCAACGACGGCTGTAAACCTTGCAGCAGCACTGGGTGAGCAGGGTCGTAAGACACTGATTGTCGATTTTGATCCGCAGGGAAACAGCACCAGTGGATTCGGAATTGAAAAAGAAGACCTTGATCACTGCATCTATGATGCATTGTTGAATGATGTGCCGGCAGAATCGCTTGTTCTTGATACAAATTGTAAAAAGGTATTCGTTATTCCGGCTACAATTCAACTTGCAGGCGCGGAAATTGAGCTCGTAAGCGCAATTGCTCGTGAAACCCGCCTTAAAGATTTGCTTGAGCCGATTCAGGACGAGTTTGACTTTATTTTCATTGACTGTCCTCCTTCGCTCGGCCTGCTTACTATCAACGCTTTGACCGCAGCAGACAGCGTTTTGATTCCGATCCAGTGCGAATATTACGCACTCGAGGGCGTTACGAAGCTGCTTGAGTCAATGAAGATGGTCAAATCACGGCTGAACAAGGGCTTAGACACCTATGGTGTGCTTATGACCATGTATGACTCGCGTACTTCACTATCGAATCAGGTTGTTGAGGAGGTTCAATCGTACTTTGGTGATAAGGCGTTTAAGACGCTAATCCCCCGTACGGTTAAAATCTCCGAAGCTCCGTCTTTTGGAGAACCGGTAATTACCTATGCACCTCAAAATAAGGGTGCAAAAGCATATATGAACCTTGCAAAAGAGGTGATCAAGCGTGCCTAGTGTAAAGAAACGTGGCGGATTGGGACGTGGACTCAATGCTTTGGTCTCAGAGGCCGAGTATGAGACCGGCGGTTCGGCTGCATCGGCTTCAAATGCCGCATCTGAAACAAAACTACCTATTGAGGATATCGTTCCCAACCCTAATCAGCCGCGAATTCACTTTAACGAAACTGAACTTCGCGAGTTGAGCGAGTCAATCCAAGAACATGGCGTTTTGCAGCCGCTTTTGGTTCGCAAGCATGGAAACGGCTATGAGATCATCGCTGGTGAGCGTCGTTACCAGGCGTCAAAGCTTGCTGGCCTTGAAGAATTGCCAGTCATCATTAAAGAGGTAAATGATGAAGAGATGCTGGCTCTTGCTCTTATCGAAAACCTTCAGCGTTCTGATCTGAATCCCGTCGAAGAGGCTAAGGGCTATCGCCAACTCATTGATGCCAGCGGGATGACCCAGGAGGCATTGTCGAAGGCAGTAAGCAAGTCACGCTCTGCAATTACAAACTCGCTGCGTCTTCTCGATCTCCCCGAAGTAGTTCAGCAGATGATTTTTGAGGGCAAACTTACTGCTGGTCATGCACGTGCGATTCTTGCAGTTCCCTATGAGGACGCGCGTATTCGACTTGCAGAGAAAGTTGTTACAGAGGGCCTTTCCGTAAGAGCGACAGAAAATCTTGCTCCGTTGTTTTCTGCCGGAGAGACACCTAAGACGCCAAGGCCTGCAACGCCTCAGTCCTTTAAAAAGGCTGCCCGTGTGCTTCGTCAGGTATTTAATACCAACGTGCGTGTGAAGAGCTCGCGTGGAAAGAATAAGATTGAGATTGAGTTTAAAGACGAGGAAGAGCTCTCTCGTATTCTTGGCGAAATGATTCAGTTTGATCAAGGAGGCCAAGATGAGGAATAAGATTTTTACAGCGATTGCATTGGTGACGACTGTCGCGGCTGGTGCCTTTGCTGGCTATAAGATCGCGACAGACGATGAACTTCGAGGTCGTTTGCTTCGTGGCGCGCAAGATATCGTCGATACTTCCAAAAAGAAAATGGATGTTATGACGGAAGATGTTGCCATGCGTACTGCTCAGGTAACGAAGAATCCCAAGATTAATCAAGGTTGGGTCAGCAACCAATGGGAAAATGTAGGCTATTAGGTACCTAACAATTACTCAGCATATTTTGAGGGGTCCTTGTCTGATTCATGAGACAAGGACCCCTTATTTTGGCCGTAAAAAATGGGACAGGTAGCAGCTGATTCAAAATTAAGGTCAATAAATGAAACGACCCCGGTTGCATATTCTGTAACCGGGGTCGTTCGATGTTTCACATGAAACGTTTTGGGGTGCGACTCCCCTATGCGTTCTTCTGAACTTTAAAGCGCTGCTTCAGCTGTCCGCAAGCGGCGTCAATATCGTTACCACGGGAGTTACGAATCGTGGTCTCGATGCCACGGGACTCAAGACGACGCTGAAGATCCTCAACCTTATGAATCGGCGACGGCTTGAGCGGGCTGCCCTCGATGTCGTTAAGCTGAATGAGGTTAACGTGGCACAACGTTCCCTCGCAGAAGTCGCAGAGCGCCTGCATCTCGGGATTCGTATCGTTGACGCTTTCGATCATGGCATACTCATAGGTCGGGCGGCGGCCAGTCTTCTCGGTGTAGAGCTGAAGCGCCTCGTGAAGGCGAAGCAGCGTGTACTTCTTAACACCGGGCATGAGCTTGTTGCGCGTCGACTGGATGGCGGAATGCAGGGAAACGGCAAGCGTGAACTGCTCGGGGATGTCGGCAAATTTGCGAATACCGGGAATAACGCCACTGGTAGAGACGGTGAGGTGACGAGCACCGATACCGATGCCGTCGGGGTCGTTGAGGATTCGCAGCGCCTTGAGAACCTCATCGTAGTTGGCAAACGGCTCGCCCTGGCCCATGAAGACAACGCTCGTGGCACGCTCGCCAAAGTCGTTGGATACATGAAGTACCTGGTCGACGATCTCTTGAGCGGTCAGAGAGCGCTTGAGGCCGTTGAGACCGGTAGCGCAAAAGGCACAACCCATGCCGCAGCCAGCCTGGGTGGAAACGCAGACGGAAAGCTTGTTGCGACGGGGCATGCCGACAGTCTCGACGGAAACGCCGTCGTGGTACTCGAGCAGATACTTGCGCGAGCCATCTTTGGAAACTTGCTTGGTTAGTTCAGTCGGCGTGTCGAAGGCAAAAGCCTCTTTAAGCTGCTCACGGAAAGCCTTGGGAAGGTTGGTCATATCGTCGAACGAACAAACGTTCTTCTCGAAGACCCATTCGATGAGCTGCTTCGCGCGGAAGGCGGGCTGGCCAAGTTCGGCCACGAGCTCGCGAATATCGTTTTGGCTCAAGTCGCGAATGTCCTGAGATTTAGTCCTGGGATTCATGGAAGCCTTTCGATTTTGGGGAAACGTAGAGGGTATCGCTACAATATGGTATCAGCTGCAGAAATTATAGAGGAGGAGTCTGCCCATGCCGGGTAAAAGCCTAGAGAACATGCACGTAGCGGTCTTGGCGGGCGGTCATTCCGCCGAGCGCGAGATCTCGCTCAATTCGGGAAAGAACGTTGTGGTGGCACTGAAGGAAGCCGGCTACACCTCGGTGGAGCTGCTCGACACGGCCGCTGATGATTTTATGGTAACCATGGCGACCGGCGGCTTTGACGTGGCGTTTATCGCCATGCACGGTGCCGGCGGCGAGGATGGCGCCATGCAGGGTGCCATGGAGACCCTGGGTATCCCCTACACGGCCTCGGGCGTGCTTGCCAGCGCCTGCGGTGCCGACAAGGAAGTCTCTAAGCTGCTGTACGCCAAGGCGGGCATTCCCATTGCCCCCGGCCTTGCGCTCGAGGTGGGCGATGAAGTCGATATCGATCATATCGTCGAGGTCTGTGGCGAGCGCTGCTTTGTGAAGCCGGCCGTCAACGGTTCCAGCTATGGCATTTCCCTGGTCCATGAGCCCTCCGAGCTGCCCGCGGCAATCGCCAAGGCGTTTGAGTACGGCGACAAAGTGCTGGTCGAGAAGTGCATCGAGGGTACCGAGATCACCGTCGGTGTATACGGTGAAGATGACGTGCGCGCCCTGCCGATTGTCGAGATTCGTAAGCCCGAGGACTGCGAGTTCTACGATCTGGACGTGAAATATGTCGATCCTACGGACATCCATCGCATTCCGGCGCAGATTTCACCCGAGAACTACGCTCGTGCCCAGGAGCTTGCCTGTGCCGCTCACAAGGCGCTCGGTTGCCTGGGCATCTCGCGCAGCGATTTTATCGTGAGCGAGGACGGCCCCGTTATCCTCGAGACCAATACCATTCCCGGCATGACCGATACGTCGCTGTATCCGGATGAGATCCGCCACACCGACGACATGACGTTCCCGCAGGTCTGTGACAGCCTGATCCGTATGGGCCTTCGTCGAGCGGGCATTGCATGCTAATCGAGGACGCGGTTTCGTCAGGAACGCCGCAGTTTGTCATCGACTCCTATGCCACGCTTGCCGAACGCGCCAAAACGCAGTCCTTCGGCCTCATCGAGGAAGATGTGATTGTCCTCGATACCGAGACCACGGGTCTTTCGGTGCAGGACAACGAGCTGATCGAGATCTCGGCGGCCCGTCTTTCGGGCCGCGAGATCGTCGACCGCTTCGATACCTTCGTGCATCCCAAGCAGCTAATTCCCGCCGAGATTACCGAGCTCACGAGCATTACAAATGCCGATGTGGCAGATGCCCCGTCGGCCGTTGAGGCCGTCGCCGCTCTCGCCGATTTTGTCGGTGGTTGCCCGGTAATCGCACCTAACGCCACGTTCGACCGCTCGTTTATCGAGTCGGTCAAAGGCGGCGTCAACGTGAGCGATATTTGGATCGATTCGCTGGCGCTGTCGCGCATCGCGCTTCCGCGCCTGGCCTCGCACAAGCTGTCTTTTATGGCCGATCTGTTTGGCTGTGACTCAGTATCACACCGTGCCAATGCCGACGTCGACGCCCTGTGTGGCGTATGGCGCGTGTTACTCGTGGCGCTCACCGACTTGCCCCAGGGCCTCATGGCGCGCCTAGCCGACATGCATCCGGATGTGCCTTGGTCCTATCGTCCTATCTTCTCATTCTTGGCAGGGCAGAACCCTGGTTCTATCTTCTCTCTCAGCGCCGCTCGTGCTGACGTTCTCAAGGCCGATCGTGCCGACGATCGGGTGGACGCCGACGAACTGCCGGTCCTCAAGATGCCGAGTCGTGAGGAGATTGAGGCAGACTATGCGCCAGGCGGCCTGGTCAATCGCATGTACCCCACCTACGAGCCGCGTGATGAGCAGATCGCGATGGCGCTCGAGGTCCGCGATGCGCTGGTCGCGGGCACTCATCGTGTAATTGAGGCGGGCACAGGTGTCGGCAAATCGATGGCCTATCTGGTACCTTTTGCCGAGGCAGCGCGCCGTAACAACATCACGGTTGGTATTGCGACCAAATCGAACAATCTTGCCGACCAGCTCATGTACCATGAGCTGCCAAAACTTGCCGAGCAACTGGACGGTGGTCTGTCATTTTGCGCTCTCAAGGGCTATGACCACTATCCGTGCCTGCGCAAGCTTGAGCGCATGAGCCGCGGCCAGGTCGAGATTACTACCAAGCGCGATCCGGCGGACACGCTCACGGCGGTCGCGGTCATTATGGCGTACGTCTGCCAATCAGCCGATGGCGACCTCGACTCACTTGGCATTCGGTGGCGCAGCGTCAACCGCCCCGACTTTACAACGGCCTCGCGCGAGTGTGCTCGTCGCCTCTGCCCGTTTTTCCCTGATAAATGCTTGGTCCACGGCGCTCGCCGTCGTGCGGCGCATGCCGACGTGGTGGTCACCAACCATTCCCCGCTGTTCCGCAATGTCGCGGCCGAGGGCAGGATTTTACCTCCGATTCGTCATTGGGTAATCGACGAGGCCCATTCCATCGAGCGCGAGGCGCGCCGCCAGTGGGCGCGCGTGGTGTCGGCGGACGAGTCACGCGTTCTGTTTGAGCGCCTGGGCGGCTCGAGCACCGGCGCGCTAAGCCAGGTTTCCCGTGATTTGACAACCTCCGAGGGCTCTACGCTCTATCTGGGCCTTACTGCCAAGGCGACGTCGACGGTTGCGCGCGCGAGCATGGCAATCGCC
>CABTAA010000016.1 GCA_902482615.1 uncultured Collinsella sp. | reverse complement strand
GTCAGCGGTGCATCGTGAAGCCCCGTCGTATCCGCGCTGTCGCATACGCCGACCTGAACTTCTGAGCGTTCGCATGCCGCGTCGGGCACATGAAGCTCGTGCAGCACGGCACCCAGCGCCGAGTTTGCGCCCGGTCGAATTTCCTCGAGCGTTACGGGATCGAGCGCCACCAGATTACGCGCCTTCGCATATAGCGTTACACGTTTGCCTACTTCATCGCTCCAACTCTCGGGGATGGCGAAGCTCATGCGGAACTGTGCCGTGCAACCCGGTGCCAGCACGGCGTTGCCACTGTCGGCTACCAGTGGGTGCGTTGCAAAAGGTGTGCCCAGCGTTTCGAGCGCGTACTTCACGTGTGCCATGTCGTTGGCCGAAGCGTCCTCGGCAAGCTCTGGATCGTAGATCGATGCCATGCGTGCGTTCACTCCGAATCCGATGGATGCGCTGGAGAACGGCTGGCTGGAGCCCTCTCGGTACAGATCGATTGTGCCGGCGGTCAGCAAGGTGTTGCCGTCGTTTCGCACCGTGACCATGAAGGATTCGCCTGCTGCTCCGGGCACCACCGCGCCCGAGGTAGCGACCGCGCTCGTCGGAGTGGCACACGCCACCAAGGGCACTTCGATGCCGTGCAGCTCTGCCTCGCTCTTCTCCGCGCTCACAATGTGCGTGGCGAGCGCGGAGAGCATGCCTCCCGACGTCAAAAATGTCGTTATCTGATCGACGGGATGGTCCAGCTCGCACATCACGAACGGCTCCGTGAACAGATCGCCTGCCAAGGTGCTGGCGAAGATGCGGAAGTGCTTGCCCATCACTGCTACCGGGTTGCCTTCTTCGTCGTAGGTTTGCCCCACCTTGCCATCGGTGTTCTCTACATAGAGCACGCACCTGCCGTTGTTGCTTACGCTAAACGATGCCGGGCCACAGCCTGCGGCACCCACGGGCTGCGTTGCAAATGCCGATGCTCCTCGCGTCCAAGTAATATGCTGCAGTTGCTCGTTGACGGTTGCCAAAAAGCCCGAATGTTGTGGCCACGGCACCGCGTGGGGTACTGTGGCATCTGGTGGCATAACGCCCCAACCCGCGATGGACTGGCCGATCACGGCATACGATGCGCAGCCACAACCGTTTGCAGTTTCGTATGCAACGGGCACCACCATTTTGCCGTTGATATTCTCGGGTACGCCCAGCTCGATGCTCGATGGCGCTTGCGGAAAGCGGAGGACCTGACGGAACGTGAGGCTGTCGCCCAAATCATCCGACCACAGGGTGAAGCACTCCAGCGCAACCTCTGCCTCATTGCCCAGCGCCTTTTCTGCGGTGGTTCCGCGGCGGTGGAGGTAAGCGCCCGACAGGCGCCCGTCGACCAGCGTCTTGCCCACCGTGATGCGTGGACACTGCAGACAATGGTGGCCATCCTCCTGAAGGCGGCCGCGCGAGATGCTGCGCCACGACGTGTGCGACATCACGCGAACTCCGTCGTTGCTTATGCGCAGGCGCACAACGGACAGTATGCCGGCTGTGCTTGCCGTATCGAAAAGGGTGTTGTCGCCGTCGGGGCGCTCGCCCGAGACCAGCAGCACGTAAGCGTCCTGGTTTTCTCTTCCGTCCGTATATTCCACTACGTCGAAGTCGTAATCGAATATGCCGTCGCGCTCCACGTCGCCCTCGCCAAAGCCAAGGGGGAAGTCCACGGGCATGGGGGCAGACCACGTGCCGTTTGCCTTTGTGTGCACCACCAGGCGCGAGCGGCCATTGTCGCCGTAGCGCACCGAGGCGATACGGAACAGGCATTCTACGCCGGCGATAATCGCCAGCTTCATGTGAGCTTCGCTGAGAACGCCGGTAAACAGCACGTTGTCGCTCGAGGGCTTGATGCCGCCACGCTCGTCCTCCGATACACCAGCAGAATTGGCGTTGGGGTCCGCAACAGCGTTCGTCGCCTGCTCGATATAGGTGTACTCGTACATCGGCGCGGCGTTTTCGTCGTTCCCTATCAGTGCATGGACGAAATGCTCGATCTGTCCCGCGTCGTCGCTTTCTGCAGCCGCCTCGAGCTCAATGCGCGTGACCGCTTGATCCCAATCGCGCACGACAGGCGCGACGTTTACGGCGGTGGCCTTAACCTCGGCGCGTGCGAGTAGCTCGGCGTTGGTGACGATGGTGGCCGATGCGATAAATTGCGGTACGCCGCCCGCCTCGATGTTGCCGGGCGTGCCGAAGCGGGCATCCAGCGTATAAGGCGTATCTCCACCCAATGCGAGCTCAGAGCGCTGGAGTACATACTGGTCGCCATTGTTCACCGACATATTCCACGAATCGAGGAGTGTGGGCCACGACCCCGACCAAGCCTTGGTGGTCCACTTGAACATTACGAACTGGAGTATCACATCGACATCGACGTCTGCACCCACGCGCAGCCGCGGAAGCTGGTGCCCGTCCGCCTTCTCGTACCCAATGAACAACGTGAGGGATGCGGCGCCGCGCACGGCAGACGAAGCGACGCCTGCAACGCCGGCGCCAAAGGTGACGGCAAGCCCGATCTGGATAGTGAATGAGCCCGACGTGTTGGAATAGTCGAGCGAAATGTTTTTAAAAAACGCCGCGCCGCTGCCGTGCGTGTGGGCACCCACGGCGAGCGCCAGCTTCGCCAGCACCCAGGGGTTGACGTTTAGGAAAAACGGCACCGGTCCCAAGGTAAACTGCTCGGTCCAATTGAGGTCGGTTCTTACCTGGAAGAGGGCCTTAATATTGCCGTATGCGGGGTCGTTGTTGTTACCCCAGGTTTTGCCCACCCAATCGTAGGCGAGCGAGCCGTACAGCTGTGTGGCGATATCCATCGTAAACAGCAGCGCGCAGTGGTGACGAAGCAGCTTGGTGTTTCTTGGATCGGTGCCCGAACCGGCACTCATACTCTTGTACTGATTCCACTTCCCCTCCATTTCGTCGAGGTAGCGGTTTGCCTGCTTGGCGCCCGACTCACGCGGCGATTTCTTCCAGTATTCCGGATCCGGATTGCCCGAATCGTTCATGTAGCCGACCGGTTTGTATCCTCCGCCAAACAGCACGTATCCGGCAAACGAGAAATCGAACAAAATGGGGAACGAGGGCATCCAACACGTGAACTTATTGCCGCCGATGCCGGGAAACGCCGCCGGAAAATCAAACGGAGTGATCTCTTGGTCCATGGTAGTGGGAATGATGGTGGTCGAACCCGATTCTGCCTTTGCGGCCGGCGCGGTGACAACGGCCATGGGGGAGGAGAGTGTATAGGTTTTGCCCTGATAGTCGAGGACAAAGCGCAGCTTGCATCCTTCCTCCAGAAGGTTTGACGCTGCATCGAGGAACTTGTCTTCGAGTGTGAATGTCGCCAGATTATTCGCGCCTGATGCGCTGGCCTTGACTTGGCCAATCTGCGTGACGGTTTCGGGTGAGCTGCTCGTGGCGGGCATTACCTTGTTGATGTGCAGCGTTGCCTGTCCACCCTGTGGCAGATGTGCCTGCACGGTAAAGGCGTGCGTGTTGGGTTGGTCGTTTGCCGTGTCGTCCTTCGGCAATGTCATGAACGTAGCGTCGGCGTACTGGATGTCCCATTCGTCGAACGTGAGCTGTCGAAAGTACGGCTCGCCATC
The DNA here is from genome assembly GCA_902482615.1 of uncultured Collinsella sp. Taxonomy (GTDB): domain Bacteria; phylum Actinomycetota; class Coriobacteriia; order Coriobacteriales; family Coriobacteriaceae; genus Collinsella. Next base: position 10,781 of record CABTAA010000016.1, on the reverse strand, counting down.
AGAGAGCGGACGTGTGGGTGCGGTAATGGCGGTGCCGCCTTGGACACGCGCGAGGGGAATCTCGACATCGCGGTAGCCCGCCATGCTAATGGAGATGCCGCCGTTAAAGTCGTACGCGTCGAGAAGCGTTGTCTCGTCCACGTAGCCTTCCGAAAGCGGCGCGACCTCAAAGATGGCCGTGCCTTCGTCATCGGTCGTGGCGGTGAGCTGCTTGCCTGCGGCATAGCGAGATGTGAGCGTGACCTTGGCGCCTGCGATGGGATTCTTCTTATTAGCGACATCGACTACCACGACGCCAAACATGGTGCGCGAGAGCACCAAGACCTTGAAGGGATCATCTTCGTCGGCGTATGCCTCGGTGGGGGCGAACGGCAGTATGAAGGCGTTTGCGCTTCCCGGCACGCGCGGCAACATAATGCTCGCCAGCGAGGATGCTCCGGCAACAAGTAACGAACGGCGATCAAGCATCTTTGGCTCCCATCCCGCAGGTATCGGTGGAAATAATCCAATTTTGCGAGAAGGTGCCCCGTGGCGGTAGTGCCGTTCGGGGACCAAAATGTCCAATTTGATCGCGCGAAAGCGTCAGCCCCCCCGGAGCGCTTTCGATACGCCGGGCAGTCTGGCCGCTAGCGCAACATGTGGGCAATCAGCTCGGCGCGAGTTCCGATACCAAGCTTGGCATACACTCCTGATAGGCGGTTTTTAACGGTGCCCGGCGACACACCCATATGGCGTGCGATTTCGGCGTTGGTCCAACCGCGGCAGGCGAGCATGGCCATGGTGAACTCCGTGGTCGTTAAATCGTCGGCCACGTCCTCACCCGAATCGGGGTTGTGGATGCGCCGCCAGCCGTAGCTGAATCGATACGTAATCTCGATGATGCGAGCGAAATCGTCGGGGTATTGCGATTTTAAGCATGCCTCGATGAGCCCCTGCAAAAGGCCGTGGTGCTCGCCAATGAGCTCGATAAGGCCGTCGGGGCGCGCAATGTCCCAAGCGGCTCCGAAATGTGCCTTTGCGGCGTCGATGTCCTTGAGGCTCATGCATGCCATGGAAGCCGCCAGGTGCAGGAACAGTTCCGAGATGGGATAGCTTCCCTGTTTCATGATCAGGGCATTTTCCACCATGCCCAGGCTGCGGCCGTATTCGCCGCGCAGATACAAGGCGTGCGCCATCACGTAGCTGGCGAACAGGCGCAGGCCTTTGGGCAGATGCGCCGCAAGCGGATAAAACTCTTCGGCGGAATACGGGGAAGGCAAGTGCAGCAGGACGCTCGCGGCGGAGGCAAACAGGATGTGCATGGCGTGGACGGCAGGCGATTCCTCGTCAGTTGGCGTATCGAGGATACCAGCAAGGCACCGGCGGGCGTCGGCGATACGGTTGAGCGACAGACTGGCATATCCGCAGATAAAGCATGCGGAATAGCGCAGTGCGGGGTCGGTGGCGTCAAGATAGGGGCGTGCTGTCTCGGCGGCGAGCGTGGCCTGTCCGCGAAAGTACAGCGCTTCTGCCGTGGCGATGGTGCGTGAATCGGGGTCGGAAATGCCTGCAACCGCAGCGTCGATCTGCCCTGACACAAAAGCGGTGCACATCAACGGCATAGGAACGCATGGGTAGCCATCGCAGTCCATTTTCCATCTCCCATCAGGTGGCAACAATGCAGCAATTGTACTCCTGTTGCTCGGGACCCCTTTCGTTTTACTGTTCGGTTAACGCTGCAGTTCGTTTTGGAAGGCTTACGAGCATGGTGGTCCCGTTCGCGGAACTTGCTTCGACCTCTACCGTGCCACCGTGAAGCGCCACAATCTCCCAAACGAGCGCTAGCCCGAGTCCTGCGCCGCCGTATGCCCTGCTGCGGGATTTATCCAGGCGAAAGAACGGTTGGAAGATGCTCTCACGGTACTGCTTGGGTATTCCCGGGCCCTGGTCCTCGACTCGCAGGAACACGTGGCTGTCGTTGTCGCAGATGGAGACGTTGACAGTCGAGCCGGAGCGGCTGTAATGGATGGCATTTTCGACCAGGTTAAACACCAGTCGATAGAGGAGCGTATCGCTCCCGATTACTAAAGCGTCTCCAGCACAATTGAGGGCTATGCCCTTATTTTCGGCAAGTGGCGCAAGGTCGGTGAGGACCTCTTCGGACAAGGGGCCAAGTTCCACATCGTCCTCGCAAGGAACGCTGCGGAGCTCACTCATCTCGAGCAATACCTTGGCCATTCGAGACATGCGCTCGGTTTGTTCTTGTAGCAGGCCGAGCAGCTCGGCTGTTTCGGGTTGCAAGCCGGGGTGCTCGGAGATGAATAGTTCAATCTGTACTTGCATAAGGGCGAGCGGGGTGCGCAGCTCGTGTGCGGCGTTGCCGGTAAACTGACGTTGTGCAGAGAACCCTTCGCCAAGACGGGCGATCATGTCGTTGAAAGAGGCGCTGCATCGTTGTAGCTCGGTGGGCACATCTTCATTGAGTTTGATTTCGCTTAGGTTGTCAGGCTGCACACGCTCAACCTGGGCTGCAAAAGCCCGTAGCGGTTTGAGTGCACGGCCGCTCACAAAGTATGCCAGCGCGCCGCCAAGGAGTGTGACTCCAGCCGTGATGTACCAGGCTGTCGTGCCAAAAGACTCCTGTGCGTCGTTTACGACAATCGTGACCTCGTCATTGAGGCTCCCCTTCGTTGGGTCGAACGCCTGGGGCGAGTCTTCGCCGGTTGCGTTAAGGGCCGAGATGTCGCTGCCGATGGCGTCCATGTAGCGCATGCCCGTATAGCCGACCAGGCAGTTCGTCAGCACGCATGCCGCACACGTGAGCAGTGCCGTCATAATCGTTATGCGCCATTGCAGCGAAAGCCCTTTCATTCTCCATCCTCCATAACGTAGCCCTCTCCAATCCGATTGCGAATCGGGTCGTATCCCAAAGCGCTGCGCAGCTTTTTGCGGAGTGACGAGATATGAACGCGGGTTGCGTTGCTAAAGCTGTTCACGCTGCTATCCCAAACGTGCTCGATAAGCTCCTCTTGACTTACCGGACGCCCCTGATTAAGCATCAGGTATTCCAAGATTCCCGTTTCCTTGCGCGTAAGAGATAGGGCCTCACTGTCCACGGAAGCGATGCGCGCCTTGGTGTCAAAGCGGAGCTTTCCGCAGGTTAATACTATGTCGCTTTGTGCAAAGCGCCTGAGGGTAAGGCTGCGGATCCTTGCCGCAAGCTCGTCAAGATGAAACGGCTTGGTAAGGTAATCGTTGGCGCCGGCATCGAGTCCGGCGACTTTATCGGATACTTCGCCACGTGCGGACAGAATCAGTACCTTAGTCTCGCAGTCGGTTTTCCTAAGTTCCCTGAGTACGGTCATGCCGTCGATGCGGGTAAGGTTGAGGTCGAGTACCACGAGGTCGAAGGCCTCAACGTCCAGTAGGTCGAGCGCCTCCTGTCCGTCGTGACAGCAGTCGACGCTGTACGCCAAGTTTCGCAAGCTGCGCGCGATTGCGTCACACAGCGCCCGCTCGTCCTCGACGATTAAAATACGCATAACAGTCTCCTTGCACATTTCAAATCGCGCTTAACACGGATTTTATAGTCGATATGGTCCAATGGTCGCGTAACGAAAGGAGTGGTCAGGTTGTTCAAAGCGATAAAACCTGTAATGCAGGTTGCGTTGCTGATCGTCGGTGTGGCCATGGTGTGCTTTGGCGTTATGCGTGGCGAGGCGGATGCCGTGCTGGCCAAGGCGATTAGGCTGTGCTTGGAGTGTATCGGAATTGGATAAAAGAAAAAACACTGTATCGCATGTTTTGGCCCGATTTCGCGGATTCATTCAGGCGGCGGCAACACTTATTACCAACATTCACCTGCCAAACTTTGTCAAAGGCGGCATCTATCAGGGCGCGGGAAAAACAGTCTGCGTACCTGGACTTAATTGCTATTCGTGCCCCGCGGCATCGGGTGCGTGCCCCATCGGGTCGTTCCAGTCGGTGGTAGGTTCATCCAAGTTCAACTTTTCTTACTATGTTACCGGTACGCTCATTTTGCTCGGCGTACTGCTGGGACGCTTTGTATGCGGCTTTCTGTGCCCGTTTGGCTGGCTTCAGGAGCTGCTTCACAAGATTCCCGGCAAAAAGCTTTCGACAAAAAAGCTCAAGGCGCTTACGTATGTCAAATACTTCGTGCTGCTGTTTGCTGTGGTATTGCTGCCTGTGCTGGTGGTCAACGACCTGGGGATGGGAGATCCGTTCTTTTGCAAATACGTCTGTCCGCAGGGCGTGCTCGAGGGTGCCATTCCTCTGGCCATTGCCAATGCCGGCATTCGATCTGCGTTGGGACATCTCTTTACTTGGAAATTTGTCGTTCTCATTGCCGTGGTAGTGCTAAGCGTTTTGTTCTACCGCCCCTTCTGCAAATGGATTTGTCCACTCGGCGCATTCTATGCGCTCATGAATAAGGTATCCCTGCTAGGGATTCGGGTCGATGCATGCAAATGTGTCTCGTGCGGCAAGTGCTCAAAGGTTTGTCAGATGGACGTTGATGTGGTCCACGCGCCTAATCATGCCGAATGTATCCGGTGCGGAAAGTGCATCGGGGCCTGTCCCGTCGATGCCATCAGCTATCGCTATGGCCTGGATGTGTCGGCGGAAAAGCTCCCCTTGACCGCCGATAAAAAGTAAACAAGCTTCGACAAAACGGAGGAATGACCATGAAGCTTTCTAAGATTGCGGCCCTGTTTATGGTGCCGGTATTGGCCTTGTGCCTTGTGGCGTGCTCGGCGCCCGGCGGCAATGCGAGCGAATCTGCGAGCTCCGATCCTAAGATCGCAGAACTCACTGCGCAGAAGCCGACCAATGCCGACGAGGCCGCCGAGTTGTATGCGAAGCTCATGAAAAAGGAGAACGATATCCTTTCGAGTGATAACGCACTGTGGGAAAAGGTATTCAATGCGGCAAATAAAGACTCGGCAATGATTGAGGACGGCAGCAATTACGGCGATTTCCTGCTCAAGACCATCGACGGCGCCAAAGATGAGTTCACGGCGGATGAGCTTAAGACACTCAAGGCCGGTGCACAGCAGATCAAGGAGATCGAGGACAAGCTCGAGAGCCTGGAGAAGGAGTTCCCCGGCTGTGGAAGCACGCCGAGTGCAGGCGAGAGCGTCGACGCTTCGACCGCTGGCATGACGGCTGGTGCCAATGCTTCGAGCGAGGCGACGAAGTTCCCCAGCTTTACGGGCAAGGACCTGGATGGCAACGACGTGAACAGTGACGAGCTGTTCTCTAAGAACAAGGTCACCGTCATGAACTTCTGGTTCACTACTTGCAAGCCGTGCGTGGGCGAGCTGGGCGATCTTGAGAAACTGAATCAGGAGCTTGCCGAGAAGGGCGGCCAGGTCGTGGGCGTCAATTCCTTTACGCTCGATGGCAACAAGGGCGAGATTGCAGATGCCAAGGACGTGCTGAGCAAGAAGGGCGTGACATATAAGAACATCTGGTTCAAGTCGGATAGCGAGGCCGGTAAGTTTACGTCAAATCGGTTCTCGTTCCCGACAACGTATGTCATCGATCAGAATGGCAACATCGTAGGGGATCCAATCGTGGGAGCCATCAGCTCCGCCGAGCAGCGCGCAGCACTCGACAAGCTTATCGACCAGGCGATTGCGAATAGCGAGCAGTAAAAAACACGTAAAGCATCGCGAGGATCGTGTGTCGCTGTGCGGAGTAGTCCGCTGCCTTTCAAGGTAAGCTCCACCATATAGAGGCCCCACTTGGGGCCTCTTTTTTGGGCGCCGTCCCGTTCGTTTTTTGATGCGGTTCGTTACATTCCTCACTGGCTCCGGCAAAAAATGGGGATAGAGTAGGACAAACGCGTCGAATACGAACGGCGGGGGAGAGTGGGCAGGGTGCCTGCGCAGGAGAGGTTGCCGTCCATGCTGGAGCTCAAAGGAATTTGCAAAAGGTACGTTACGCAGTCGTTTACGCAGGTGGCGCTCGACAACGTAAGCCTGTCTTTTCGCGATAACGAGTTCGTGGCCATTCTGGGCCCCTCGGGCTCGGGTAAAACTACGATGCTCAACGTTATTGGCGGACTCGACCACTTTGACTCGGGCGACTTGCTGATCGACGGTATTTCGACCAAGGACTTTCACGATCGCGATTGGGATGCCTACCGCAACAACCGCATCGGCTTTGTGTTCCAAAGCTATAACCTCATTCCGCATCAGACCATTTTGGAAAACGTGGAGCTGGCGCTCACGCTCACGGGTGTGGGGCATGCCGAGCGCCGCCAACGTGCGCGCGAGGCGTTGGAGAAAGTCGGCCTGGGCGAGCACGTTAACAAGCGCCCGAGCCAGCTTTCGGGTGGACAGATGCAGCGCGTGGCGATTGCCCGTGCTCTGATCAATGATCCCGAGATTGTGCTGGCAGACGAGCCGACCGGCGCCCTGGACTCAACGACATCCGTGCAGGTCATGGATCTGCTCAAGGACGTGGCGCGCGACCGCCTGGTCATCATGGTCACGCACAATCCCGAGCTGGCGTACCAATATGCCACGCGCATCGTCAACCTGGCGGACGGCAAGATCACCAACGATTCCGACCCCTTTGATGTAGCAAAGGCCGCGCGTCGCGGGGCAAAGCCTACGCGCAAAACCTCGATGAGCTTTGTGACGGCGCTGGGGCTTTCTGCTCGAAACCTCATGACCAAGAAGGGCCGCACGGCCATGACTGCCTTTGCGGGCTCGATTGGCATTATCGGTATTGCGGCGATCCTGGCGCTCTCCAATGGCGTGAACAATTACATCAAAAAGGTGGAGGAGGATACGCTCTCGAGTTACCCGCTTACGATCTCCAAGCAGGACTACGACCTGTCGTCCATGATGGGCGGGCAGGGGGCTGCGGATGATGACTCGCCTGAATATGTGGATTCGTCCGACGACAGTGCCGGCAGCAAGGCTCGGGGAACCGATAAAATTCCCGTGGTTACGGCCGTAAAGGATATGTTTGCGAGCGTTAAGTCTAACGACATGACGAGCTTTAAGGCATGGCTCGATGCCGGTGGCGACGGCATCGACAAAGAGGTCAACGCCATTCAGTACGGCTACGGTGTATCGCCGGTTGTCTATCGTGCCGGCAAGGGCGATGAGAAGCCTGTCCGGCTGGTGCCCAACGCCATGACCGAGGCCATGAGCGGAGGCGCGAGCTCGGCGGCAACGGTGAGCATGGAATCCATGGGAACCTCGGTCTTTAACGAGATGATTGAAGACCAGAGCCTGCTCGACAGCCAGTACGATGTCGTCGCCGGTCATTGGCCCACGACCGCAAACGAAGCCGTGATGGTGCTTTCGAGCCGCGGTACGGTGGGCGACTATACGCTCTACAGCATCGGTGCGCTGGATATCGATGAGCTCAACGATCTGGTAAACAGTGCCATAACGGCCGACGGTAAGATCGAGACGCCCGAGACCGGCGCCGACTTTACCTACGATGATGCGTTGTCCACGACGTTTAAGGTGCTGTCGCCGGCCGATGCCTATCGCAAAAACGAAGAGACCGGCATGTGGACCGACATGTCTGACGACGCCGACTTTATGGCTGCCAAGGTTGCCGACGGTATCGACGTGCACATTGTGGGCGTGGTGCGACCTAACGAGACGGCCAATGCGAGCGCGTTGTCTCCGGGCATTGCCTATACGCATGCACTGACTCGCCAGCTTATGGAGCGCGCCGCCGATTCGCAGATTGTGCAGGAGCAGCTCGCCCACCCCGAGACGGATGTCTTTACGGGCAAGTCTTTCGATGAACTGCAGAGCGAGGCCAAGCAAGGCGTGGATCTGGGCAGCATGTTCAGTGTGGACGAGGCGGCGCTTAAGAGCGCGTTCTCGTTTGATGCGTCTGCGCTCTCGGGTGCAGGCGGCGGTATGGACCTGTCGAGTCTTGACTTGTCCGGGCTGGACATTGACCTTTCGGGCGTTGGGAAGGACATCGACTTCAGCGACATCATGGCCAAGGCGCCGACCCCAGATTTCTCGGGCATCTTTGACGGTCTGGAGCTCACACCCGAGCAAATGCAGCAGGTGGGAACGCTTGCCAACCAACTGTTTGAGGGCTTTTTGCAGTCTGATCACTTTAAGGCCCTGACGCCCGAGGACCTTAAGGACGCGTCGAAGCTCGCCGCCGCATTCTCGGCGTATCTTGAGAATGATGCGGCAGCCCAGCAAATCCAGGCCCAGCTCAAAGCCCTCGGCGGCGATGCCCTGGCCGAGCGCCTGCAGCAGGCGATGACCGACTATGTGCAAAAGCAGCTGGCTCCGTATCTGCAGCAGGCTATGGATCAGGTGATGAAGGCAATCAGCGAGCAGATAGCGTCGACGGTATCATCCCAGCTCAAGGCGGGCGCGGCAGGGCTTATGGACCAGGTGGCGACGCAGATGTCTTCGAGTTTTGCCAACCTGGCGAGCGCCATGCGCGTGGATGCGAGTGCCTTTGCTCATGCCATCCACTTCAACATGGACGCCGAGGACCTGAGCTCGCTCATGATGAGCTATGCGAAGGCGTCGAAGCTCACCTACGACAACAATCTGACCACGTTGGGCTATGCGGACGAGGCAGACCCCATCTCAGTCAAGATTTTCCCGCGTGACTTTGAGGCCAAGGAGCGCGTGCTCGATCACATCGGCGCGTACAACAAGCAGGTCAAAGCCTCTGGCCACGATGAACAGGCAATCTCATACACCGACTACATGGGCATCATCATGGGTTCGGTGACCGACATCGTGAACACCATCAGCTTGGTGCTCATCGCATTCGTGAGCATCAGCCTGGTCGTGAGCTCCATCATGATCGGCATTATCACCTACATCAGCGTACTGGAGCGCAAAAAGGAGATTGGCATCCTGCGCGCGATCGGCGCGTCGAAGCGCAACGTGGCCAACGTGTTCAACGCCGAGACTTTTATCGAGGGCCTCATCGCCGGCGTCTTTGCCGTTGTCGTTGTGGTGGCCGTGAGCTTTCCGGTTAATACCTGGGCGCTTGCTGCCAAACAGGTTCCCAACCTGATGAGCCTGCCCGTGCAGGATGCGCTGGTGCTCATTGCAATTTCGGTACTGCTGACGGTCGTTGCCGGTCTGCTGCCGGCCCGAAGCGCATCCAAAAAAGACCCCGTGGAAGCTCTACGCTCCGAATAATGTGACAAGGGGACAGCCCCTTTGTCACATTGAGTGGCTTGCAAAATCGAGGTCTAATACTTTTCCCGAGAAGTGAACGAGTAAAAACGGACCCCCGAAGCATCGACACTTTCGAGATGCAATTTCCTGCGGTTTTGTCAGCCAAATCCTGCGGTTTTGACGTCTGAAAATGTCGATGCTTCGGAGGTCCAAATATAGCCGTTCACTTCTCGGGAAAAGTATTAGACCTTGAGATATGGACGGCGTTCGCGAGCGGAAATCAGAGCGCAAGCCCCTAGTGCTTCTTTGCAGAGAGCATAAGGCTAATCCGCGACGCTTTCGCACACGGGCTCCAAGGCATCTTGTGCGATGGCAAGCTGCTCGGCGGCGCCGGCAAGATTGCCATCGCGCAAGATTGTTATCGCCGTTCTTGAGCAAGCGGCCGGCAGCTTGCGTGGCGAGCGCGATGGCTGGAGTTCCCTTTGGCGAAACACAATATCGTTGATCATTTGGAGTGGCAGGATCAGCAGACATGCTACGAATGCCATGATGAGCGCAATCGCTGCGATCTTGCCGTTCGTGAGCATTAGTAAATCGAAGGTGAATGGTTTTACGAGAAGTGAGCGACCTATTCTGGACCCCTGTAGCATTCGCACTTTTGGATGCAAAAACCGCAGGATTTGAGCGACAAAACCGCAGGAAATGGCTCTCCAAAAGTGTCGATGCTTCGGGGGTCCGATTTCACTCGTTCACTTCGCGGAAAACCATTCGCCTTCGTTGCATGAGGCGACGGAGGGAAGGGTGATTATCGTCAAGTAGCCACCTCTGCCTTGTGAATCATCTGAAGCACAAGGCATAATGCATGTGACAAAGGGACGGCCCCTTTGCCGCATTGATCTGAGAGTAGATGCTGATGATTCTTTCGCTTGCCCCTATGGAGGGGATTACCGGGCATGTGTTCCGTCGCGTGCATGCGGAGTGCTTCGGTGCGCTCGATTGTTATTACACGCCGTTTTTGCCGCCGCCGCGGGTGGGAAACCGCTTTGGCGGCAAGGCGTTTAAGGAGATCGATCCTGCCAATAACCAGGGGCTCAACGTAGTGCCTCAGCTGATGTCCAAGAACGCGGACGAGTTTGTGTGGGCGGCACAGGTGCTCGCCGACATGGGCTACTGCGAGGTCAATCTCAACTTGGGTTGCCCCTCGGGAACGGTTGTTGCTAAGGGCAAGGGCTCGGGTTTCTTGCGCAATCTCGACGAGCTCGAGGTGTTCTTGAGTGACGTGTGTGAGCGATCGCTGTTGCCGGTGTCGGTCAAGACCAGGCTGGGGCTTGAGAGCGACGACGAATACGAGCGTGTGCTCGATCTGTATTGCCGCATGCCGTTGGCAGAGCTGATCGTGCACCCACGCGTGCAAAAGGACCGCTATACGGGATCGCCGCGCAAGGAGTTTTACGGCGAGACGCTGGAACGCGCGCCGTTCCCCGTAGCCTATAACGGCGACATTTTCGATCTTGAGGATATGGATGCGCTGGTGGAGGCCTATCCCGGCACGCGCCATGTAATGCTGGGACGCGGCCTGCTCGCGAACCCCGCGCTGGCTCGCATGGTTAAGGGCGGCCCTGTTGCCACGGCAGCCGAGCT
>CABTAA010000015.1 GCA_902482615.1 uncultured Collinsella sp. | reverse complement strand
GATGGCCACCAAGGAGACCTGGCCGTTCTTCGTCCTCGGCTTTGTCCTTGCTGCCATCCCTCAGCTCACGCTGATCGCCCTTGGTCTCATCGGCATCTCCCTTGCCCTCATCTACCTTGGCCTTAAGGATCTGGCCAAGCAGGGTGGCGGCATGGGCGGTGGCTCCGGCGACCCGCTCGGCGACATTCTGAACGATTACGAGTAGGAGGGGAGTGATACATATGGCAGAGAACAAGATTCAGCTCACCAAGGCTGACCGCAAGAAGGTTTGCTTCCGTCATCAGTTCCTTCAGGGCTCGTGGAACTACGAGCGTATGCAGAACGGCGGCTGGTGCTTCGCAATGATCCCTGCGATCAAGAAGCTCTACACCAGCAAGGATGACCAGATTGCCGCTCTTAAGCGCCACCTGGAGTTCTATAACACCCACCCCTATGTTTCCGCCCCCGTCATTGGCGTTACCCTCGCCCTCGAGGAGGAGCGCGCCAACGGTGCTCCGATCGATGATGTCGCCATCCAGGGCGTCAAGGTCGGTATGATGGGCCCGCTCGCCGGCGTCGGTGACCCCGTCTTCTGGTTCACTCTTCGCCCGATTCTGGGCGCTCTGGGCGCTTCCCTGGCCATGTCCGGCAGCATCGTCGGTCCGCTGCTGTTCTTCTTCGCGTGGAACATCATCCGTTACGCTTTCCTGTGGTACACGCAGGAGTTTGGCTACAAGGTCGGCTCCTCCATCGCCAAGGACCTCTCCGGTGGTCTGATGGGCAAGGTCACCGAGGGCGCTTCCATCCTGGGTATGTTCATCATCGGCGCCCTGGTCGAGCGCTGGGTGTCCATTTCCTTCACCCCGATCGTCTCCACGGTCAAGCAGTCTGCTGGCGCCTTTATCGACTGGGCTAGCCTGCCCTCCGGTTCCGAGGGTATCAAGGAAGCGCTGACGATGTACAACTCCGTCGGTGCTACCGCCCTTGATCAGATGAAGGTCACCACGCTTCAGGCCAACCTCGATCAGCTCATCCCCGGCCTTGCCGCCGTGTGCCTGACCCTGCTGGTCTGCAAGCTCCTCAAGAAGAAGGTCAGCCCGATCGTCATCATCCTGGCTCTCTTCGCCGTCGGCATCATCGGTCGCTTCTGCGGCTTCATGTAAGCACGCTTCGGCTTAAGACCGAGAATTGCTAGGCAAGGGCTTTTGAGCCATTGAAACGGACCGCACCCGGTGGGTACACTGGATGCGGTCCGATTGTTTTTATTGGAGGGCGAGGCGCGTATGGCGCAATCTCAGAACAGCACGGTCGATCTGGCAACGCCGGCAACCTGCCTGATGGGGCTTACCAGCCACGGTAACGTGATGGTGGGCAATAAGGCGTTTGAGTACTATAACGAGCGCAATCCCGAGGATTATATTCAAATCCCGTGGGACGAGGTCGACTATATTGCCGCCGAGGTCTTGCGCGGCACCAAGAAGATTACGCGTTTTGCCATCTTCACCAAGGACAACGGTCACTTTACGTTTTCGACGCGCGACGACAAAGAGACGCTGCGCGCTGTGCGCAAGTACGTGGACGAGGATAGACTCGTGCGTTCGCCCGACTTTATCGACGTAACGACCAAGGGCGCCAAGAGCATCCCTGCTGCCATCAAAAGCCTCTTTCACAAAGGCGACTAGTCGTCTGCGATAGATGGCGGAAAATGCATCCCGGAATTCGTTCTCATTCCGGGATGCATTTTCCTTTTGAGCGCCAGTTGGGAAAGCTTGTCCCATTTTTTAGCCGAATACCGGGATGGAATTTCCCTTACATGTGGTTAGAGGAAACCCCATCCCATTATTTTGCGTTATTCTGGGTTATAATTTTCCGTTATCAAGAAGGCTCTACGGCGATAATTCGCTGCAGAGCCTTCTTGATGAGTGGCCATGCGCTACATGGCCAAGGGGCAAATCTGCTACACTAGTACAACATGCCTCCGTAGCTCAGGGGATAGAGCACCGCTCTCCTAAAGCGGGTGTCGACGGTTCGAATCCGCCCGGGGGCACCAGGGAATATGACGGCGTCGCGGGAGCGGCGCCGTTTCTGGTTTGCGGGGGCCGCCGGCGGATTCGGGCCGTCGACACCCGCGTCACCAATTGCGTCTAGGGCCCTCCGGTAGAGTGTCCAAGCCCTAAAGCCCAGTTGATGCTACGGGGTTTAGAGGCGGACTGAAGCAAGGGGAAGACATGTCCGCTCGGGGTGATAGACTAACGCTGTGGTAAATACAGGACAGTTTGACCGTTTTTCAACCAAGATAGGCGTCCCATGCAACTAAATGCAGCTGATATAGCGCAAAAGAGAATTGACCTCGGCCTCACCCAAAAGGAGTTCGCCGCCGCCCTTGGTATGGGCTCGTCTGGCGAACGCACCGTTCGGCGCTGGGAGTCTGGGGATACTAGTCCAACGGCGGCTGAATGCGCCTTTATCGCATCGCTCGATGCGGGGGCTCCATTTGACCAAGGGGAGCGCAGCGACGCGCCTTTTACCTTCTGCGATCTCTTCGCGGGCATCGGCGGTATACGAATGCCGTTCCAGGAGCTTGGCGGTAGGTGCGTCTTCTCTTGCGAGTGGGATAAGTTCGCCCAGAAAACCTACCGGATGAACTATGGAGAGACCCCGGCGGGCGACATCCGTCAGGTCGCATCAAACGATATACCGGACTTCGATGTCCTGCTCGCAGGCTTTCCTTGTCAGCCATTCTCCCTTGCAGGCGTTTCGAAGAAGCAATCTTTGGGGAGACCCACCGGCTTTGAGGATAAAACGCAGGGAACCCTCTTTTTCGAGGTCGCTCGCATCATACGCGACAAGCGCCCGAAGGCCTTCTTGCTTGAGAACGTTAAGAACCTTACGAGTCACGACGGCGGGAAGACCTTCAAGGTCATACGACAGACGCTTGAGGAGGACCTTGGATACCATATTTTCTGGAAAGTGCTTGATTCAAAAAACTGGACGTGCCAGCACAGGGAGCGCATCTACATCGTGGGGTTCAGGGAGGAAGTTCCCTTCTCGTGGGATGACCTTGAGGTGCCGGGACCGGGACATACGCTAGGGGAAATCCTCGAAGAGCAACCAAACGAACGCTACACCATTTCGGATAAGCTATGGGCCTATCTGCGCGCCTATCGCGAAAAGCATGAGGCGGCGGGCCACGGCTTTGGATACTCGATGGTCGGCCCAGAGGACACGACAAGGACGCTTTCCGCCCGGTACCACAAGGATGGCAGCGAGATTCTGGTCGGGCAGGAAGGAAAAAACCCTCGTAAACTCACTCCCCGCGAATGCGCGCGCCTGCAAGGATTTCCCGATGAGTTCATCATCCCGGTGTCGGATACTCAGGCATACAGGCAGTTCGGCAACTCCGTGACCGTGCCGGTCGTGCGCTCGGTCGCGAAGTTGATGATGGAGGTGTTCTAGGATGGACTATGGAGTACTTGGCGCGTATTTTGACGGTGCTGTCGCGAAAACCCTCGCGGGCGTTGACATCATGGGGGCCAATAAAAGCCACCAGCACGAATTCAACGGCGTGGGGCCTTTGCGCGCGCTTTTCGGAGACGATGACATAAAGGGGATGCGAACTACCTTCGCATATCTCGATGATGGTGCAGACCCTATATTCGACCATGGTTATACCACTTGGTACGACGCCCGCAGGAAGCATCCAACTAGAACTGAGTATAGGCTCTACTACAACGATAATGCTGCCATGGGCATGGCCCGTCCGGGCGACCTCATGGTTTTGGCCCTACACGAAGCCAAGGAGGTCGTAATCCTATTTGCCCGAGCGGGGAGTACGGCGGAATCTCAAGTTCGCTGGCTCTTCGCGCTCGACGGGGTTGGCGAGAAGGGTTTTACGCCCTCTGCTCGGGAGGATACGCGCATCACGTCGATCGCCGCAAGGATTTTGGAGTCCATCGGCATCGAAGTTAGCATGCCGATCGCAGCGGAGAACTTCCTCGACGGTATGATCGAGAAATTCGGCGAGTCCTTCCCCAAAGGGGCAGACTTCTCAGCCTACTCAGCTTCCACCCTTGGAAAGCTCGATTGGACGGGCGACCCGGATGGCTGCTTGGTCGCTTGTTACGAACGCGAAGAGATGCTGTTCCGCGTCTTCGAGCGGCATCTCTTGGAGCGCGACCTCGCGCCATACCTTGGCTCGGCGCTTGATGTTGATGGCGTGCTGCGCACCACTATGTCGGCCTTCCAGCGCCGCAAGTCCCGTGCGGGGACGGCGTTCGAGAATCAACTCTCGATGCTATTCGATGCTAGGGGCATACGCTACTCGGCGCAGAAATACACCGAGGGCAAATCAAAGCCGGATTTCATCTTTCCCTCTATTGACGATTACCACGACCCCAAGTTCCCTGTCGCTCGACTGACGATGCTCGGTGCCAAGACAACCATCAAGGAGCGTTGGCGTCAGGTGCTTGATGAGGCTGACAGAATCGAGGACAAGCATCTTGTAACACTTGAGCCCGCCGTAAGTGAGGATTACACACGAGCTATGGCTAAGGACAGGCTCAGCCTCGTTGTGCCCTCATCGCTGTTCGAAACCTACACGCCCGCGCAAAGGGAATGGCTCATGAGCGTCAACGACTTCTGCAGGCTGGTAGAAGCCCGACAGCACGAGTAGAACCACGAGACGTTTTTTAGAAATGAGGCCGGAGACCAGTTGAGTCTCCGGTCTTCTTTTTTCACTCGCAACAGATTCGTCGATCACGAGGTGGGATTTGTATTTGGACTGCGCAAACTCTTGGGCAAGGGTGCTTTTTCCAACGCGGCGGGCCCCCTCGAGCATGATGGCTCGGGATCCATTGCTCGCTTTCCAATCGAGGAGTTTATTGTAGGCCGTACGTCTGAATACTGACATGATTGCCCAATCTAGCTGCTGTATACACGAAATGGGAAGTGTGGTTACCTGATTCAATACACGAAATGGGAAGTATATACAGGCCCTTTTCTACACGAAATGGGAAGTGCGGGTACCGCTGGAGCTTGTTGGGATAGATGGAGCGCATGTGTTGCGTCGCTCAGGTATGCTCATATGTGCCTAGAGTTTCACATGCCGAGAAAGGTTGATGGCTGCCATATCCACATACCAAAACACGGAGCGCTCAGCGCCGTCGACACCCGCGTCACCAATTTCCCCGCGGGGGGGGGAGTTTTCGAATCCGCCCGGGGGCACCAGGGAATATGACGGCGTCGCGTGAGCGGCGCCGTTTTTGGTTAGTGGGGGCCGACGGCAGATTCGGGCCGTCGACGCTCGCGTCACCAATCGCGTCATTCGAATCGGCGCTGGGAATTCAGTGCTTTTCCTCATGCAAGTATCTTCCATCTTGCGTCGCCGTCAGCCGTGAGCGGTCGATTTTTACCGATAAACGGCAAATTAATTCAGAAAAAATCAGGCAATTTCAAGAATGGTCGAACTTGATTAACAGCAAAACCACAAGGTAGATGGCTTTATACGGTGAAAAACTCTGACACAATGAGAAAAAGAGTGAAAAATACTGATTGAAAATGAACTTATGTGGCAGTAATCTACATGTCACAGGGTAAGCCCCGGCGCGCAGGCGGCGGCCCTTATCGAATTACGGATATAGATCAGGTGCTCGAACGGGCAGAAACGATCAAGGACGAAGGTAAAGGACGTAGAAGCATGAAGCTTGCAACTCGTATCAACTCCTATTTTCGCGATGGCGACAAGAATCTTGATCGCGTGTTCGCGGAGTTCCAGAGCGTGGGCCTCACGCACGTCGACCTCAACTACCCCGAGCACTGCACAGGTGTCACGGCTGAGGACATGGCCGCCAAGCTCGCAGCTCACGACCTGCAGCTGAACGGCTGCGCGCTGCGCTTCCGCAACGCCTTCCTCAACGGTGACCTGGGCAATGCCGATGATGCCCTTGCCGCGGAAGCCCTTGAGCTCTGCTACGAGGCGTGCGACTACTGCCGCACTGCCGGTGGCAACACGGTGACCATCTGGCTCGGCCACGACGGCTTTGACTACAGCTTCCAGATCGCCTACGCTCGCGTCTTCGACCAGCTCGTAGCCGCATTCCAGAAGGTTTGCGACTACGCGCCCGACCTCAAGATCTCGATTGAGTACAAACCCTACGAGGAGCGCGCGTACGCGTTCATCGACTCCATGGGTATGACCGGCATGATTCTCAACGCTGCAGACCGCCCGAACCTGGGCGTCACGCTGGATTACTGCCACATGCTCATGAAGCACGAGAACCCTGCCATGGCCGCCGACCTGTTCGGCCGCGAGGGCAAGCTCTACGGCATTCACCTAAACGACGGCAACGGTCGCTTCGACGATGGCCTTATGATTGGTACGTCCACGCCGGTGAAGACCCTCGAGTTCCTCTACTACGTGAAGAAGCACGGTTACGACAGCGCAATCTACTTCGACACGTTCCCGGTCATCGAGCCCGCTGCCGGCGAGGCTGCACAGAACGACCAGATGATCCATCTGCTCAACGACGCCATCGAGGCCGTAAGCATGGAGAAGATCCAATCCGTTATCGATGCAAACGACGCGATTAAGGCAGCCGAGCTTGTCCGCGAGCTCTTCTGCGCAATGGGGAGGTAACCAATGAAACGCGACTGGAACGCGATGGCTCAGGGGATTCTGGACGCCGTCGGTGGTCCCGAGAACATCTCGGGCATGACGCACTGCGCGACGCGCCTGCGCCTCAATCTCAAAGACGACGCGGCTTGCGACGACGCTGCGGTCAAGGAAGTCGAAGGCGTTGTGAACACGCTGAACAAGGCCGGTCAGTACTAGGTTCTCATCGGCACTGAGGTCCCGAAGCTGTACGAGAAGTTTGAGCCGCTGGTCAAGGGTTCGGGCGTGGAAATCTCCGCTGCTACCAAGGACGAGGGCGAGAGCATCGTCGGCCAAGTCTTCTCCGCGATCTCCGGCATCTTTGCCCCGCTGCTGCCCGCCATGGCCGGCTCCGGTATCCTGCGCGGCTTCGTTATCCTGGCCGCCCAGCTCGGCATCATCGCTGAGGGCACGGGTACCTACACCATCCTGTACACCCTGGCCATGAGCGTGTTCTACTTCCTGCCCGTGCTGCTCGGCTTCTCCGCCGGCAAGCGCTTCGGCGCGAGCCCGTACCTGTCGGCGCTGCTCGGCGCGTGCCTGCTCTACCCGGACTTCATCGCCCTCATGGGCGACGCGGGCAACGGCGCCATGACGGACTTCTTCGGCATCCCCGTGGTTCTCATGAACTACAACTCCACGGTTATCCCTGCCATCTTGTCTGTCTGGGTCTACTCGTACCTGTACAAGTGGCTCGATGAGCACGTTTCCGAGATGCTCAAGCTCGTCGTGCTGCCCGCCATCTCCCTGATCGTTATGGTTCCGCTCACCATGCTCGTCATCGGTCCCCTGGGCGTCTACGCTGGTGAGGCCATCGCCTTCGTGGTCAACTGGCTGATCGAGCGCAGCTCCGTGTTCGCCGGCGTGCTGGTTGGCGGCGGCTGGTCCGTGCTGGTGTCCATGGGCATCCACTGGGCCGTGAACCCCATCATGATCAACAACATCGCTCAGAACGGCTTCGACTACATCTGCCCCTTCACCTTCGCCTGCAACTTCGCCGTTATCGGCTGCGCCTTCGGCGTGTTCCTCAAGGCCCGCGACCAGAAGCTCAAGAGCTTCGCGATGACCGGTGTCGTATCGATCGCCCTGTCCGCCATCATCGAGCCCACGCTGTTCGGTATGCTCGTGAAGAACAAGAAGGTCTGGCTTGCGCAGATCATCGGCGGTGCCGTCGGCGGCGCGTTCCTCGGTATCATGAAGGTCGTCACCACTGCGTTCACCTTCGGTTCCGTCACTACGTTCCCGGCTTTCGTGAGTTCCGACCCCATGAACTTCGCTTGGGCTATGGTCGGCATGCTCATTTCCGCCGTCGTGGCCGGTGTTCTTGCCTTCGCCTTCACCGGCAAGGAGGATCAGCTCGCCTAAGAGCCCCGGATGCGCCGCCTCTCCTAGGGTCGTTCTCTTCGCTTGAAGAGCGTCGCGCTTACGCGAGGTGTGTCAACCTCGTTCAAATTGTGAACGAGAGGGTAGGTCAATCGATTAAGCGGTCGTCATCGCAACAGGTGGCGGCCGCTATTCTGCTTGTGCGTTACACTTTTCGAAAAGAAATGAACGAGCGTGAAGCAGAGTGGTTTGGAGAGGTTCCCAATATGATTCCGTATGAGCGCCAGGAGCAAATTGTAGAGTGCCTGCAGAAGTCGGGCCTCGCGAGGATTTCCGAGCTGCAGGAGGAGCTGCCGGGCGTCTCTATTTCGACGCTACGTCGCGACCTCAAGGAGCTGGAGGCGCTTGGCAAGGTTGAGCATCTTTCGGGCGGCGCGGTGAGGCTCCTCTCGGCTGTCCACGAGGTGAGTATCTCGACGCGTTCGGGCCTACACGGGAGTGAGAAGGAACAGATTGCCCAAGTCGCCTTGCGTTTTGTTGAGGACGGGGACACGCTCTACTTGGACTCGGGTTCCACCTGCACGGCGCTGCTGCGTCTGCTGCTCGACCGCGACGTGACAATTTACACGACGGATGCCTCGGCGTGCCTGATTAAGAGCGAGACGCGCGCCCAGCTCATCGTGGTGGGTGGCGAGTTCAACTATGTGAACTCCTCGTTCTGCGGTTCTATGACCGAATCGATCCTGCGCGATCTGTACTTCGATAAGGCGTTTATCGGGACCAACGCGATTGACGAGGACCGCGGCGTCATGACGCCCTCCTACGTTGAGGCGGAGAAGAAGCGCATCGTGCGCGAGAATTCGAATAAGGCGTACGTGCTGTGCGACAGCTCGAAGTTCCATCAGTTCTCGAATGTTCGCGCGTTTGGGTTCGATGGTGTGTCGATTATCGCGGAGTCCTATGACGAGAAGATCGCCCAGTGCGCGCGCCTGATCACGCCTGGAGCGTAGGGGGTCCGGGCTCAGGTCTGCGGATTGCGGCCCCTGGCTGCTGCTGTCCGCGTAGCGGGATTTCTTCCTAGGGAATACGACAGCGTTTCGTGGTGCGGGCTCCTGCATGATACCAGCTAGATAGGCAAATATGGCAACGTTGTGAATCTGGAAAAGCCTGCAGGTTAACAACGTGGTTAAACGATTAATCAGCCAGACTGTAGATAAAGGTTAAACGATTAATTACCACCGAGTAGATAATCACCGAGCAGATAAGGAGTTCACTATGCTGCTCTGCCCCAGTCTCATGTGCGCCGACTACGGCAATCTGCGTGCGACCGTCGAGGATCTCGACGCCGCCGGCATCGACATCTTCCATTGCGACGTGATGGACGGCAGTTTCGTTCCCAATTTCGCCATGGGTCTCGAAGACATCAAGGCCGTGCGAGCTGCCACCAACAAGCTCGTCGACGTGCACCTTATGGTCGAGAATCCTGCCAGCAAGGTTGAACTTTTCGCCTCCGCCGGCGCGGACATCATCTATATCCATCCGGAGTCCGAGCGTTACGTGGTCAAGACACTCGCCGCGATTAAGTCCCTCGGCAAGAGCGCCGGTATCGCCGTGACCCCGACACCTCTATCTCCGAGATCGAGGAGATGTTGAACCTCTGCGATTACGTGATGGTCATGACGGTGAATCCGGGTTTTGCCGGTCAGAGCTTTATCGAGTTCACGAACGACAAGGTGCGTCGCCTTGCCGCGCTGAAGGAGCGCTTTGGCTTCAAGCTCATGATCGACGGCGCCTGCTCGCCCGAGCGCGTGCGCGACCTGTCCGCCATTGGCGCGGACGGATTTATCCTGGGCACCAGTGCGCTGTTTGGCAAGGACGCTGGTTACGAGGAGTGTCTGCGCCGTTTGCGCGCCGGCGAGGTGTATTAGAAGCGGAACGGCGAATTAGGACGGATTGAGCGCGCGGCATGCGCGAATGGTTCTTATGGAAAGGGGTCTCTTTTGAAGATCGGTATTGGAAACGACCACGTCGCAGTCGAGTACAAGGAAGCCATCACGGCGTATATCCAGGAGAAGTACGGCTACGAAGTCGTGAACTTCGGTACGGACAGCACCGAGCGCTTTGACTATCCCATCGCGGGTGAGGCCGTGGCGGACGCTGTCATGTCCGGCGAGGTTGATCGCGGTATCGTTATCTGCGGTACGGGTGTGGGCATCTCGCTTGCCGCCAACAAGGTGCGCGGTATCCGTTGCTGCACCTGCTCTGAGCCGTATTCCGCTCGCCTGTCGCGCGAGCACAACAACACCAACATGCTCGCATTTGGTGCTCGTGTGGTAGGCATCGAGCTGGCCAAAATGATTGTCGACGCCTGGCTCACCGGCGAGTTCGAGGGCGGCCGTCACCAGCGACGCATCGATATGATTCGCCAGATCGAGGCTCGTCAGCTCGTACGTGCGGAGGAAGCACGCGGCTGGTAGCGGAAAAGCCCGTCACCCGTGTGGTGGCGGGCTTTTTGCATGTCGCGCGTGGGATAGAGCACATGCGAGAGAAAAACGCGGCTATTCGCTGCCCGCTGTCTAGCTGCTCGCGCGTTGCACGAGCTTAACGGGGACAAGCGTCTCCATCTCGGGCTCTTCGCCGCGCAGCAGGGCGAGCAGGGCCTGACATCCCTCGTGCGCGAGGCGCTCGGGGAAGCGGCGGATGGTGCTGATTTGCGGCGTCGGAAGCTGCGCGTAAACGGAATCGTCGAAGCCGATGAGACGGACGTCTTCGGGTACGCGCTTGCCGGCGGCAACGAGCGCACGCAGCGCG
This sequence comes from uncultured Collinsella sp., assembly GCA_902482615.1. Lineage (GTDB taxonomy): Bacteria > Actinomycetota > Coriobacteriia > Coriobacteriales > Coriobacteriaceae > Collinsella. Next base: position 4,143 of record CABTAA010000015.1, on the reverse strand, counting down.
CCCACGGCTGCGTGGTCGCTATGGGCGAAGACGCCGTCGACGGGGTAGCCCGTGGAGAGGAAGTCGGTCACGAGCTCTTCCGACTCGATGATGCTCGGCTGCTTACCCGAGACAAACAGCTGGTAGTCGCGGCGTAGCGGCATTCCGTGCGCGGCGAGCGCCCGCTCGTAGCCCATCTGGCGCTCGTTGCCGGGGTAGTTGGCGGTAAAACTCGAGATGCTCAGGATGTCCTTGCAGCCGCGCTCGATGAGGTACTCGGTCGCCATGTAGCCACCGCCGATGTTGTCGGAGCCCACGTGTGGGAAACCGAGGTCGTTTTCGGGCGCACGGTCGATGCAGACCACGGGGATTCCGTGGGGGACGAACTCGCCGTCGAGCCTGCGCAGGCCGGAGATACAGATGATACCGTCGGCCTGCTTGCTTGCCAGCGTGCGGAAGTAGTCACGCTCGCGGGCGGGGTCATTGGCGCTGTTGCAAACAAAGACCGAGTAGTCCTCGGTTGCCAGCTCGCGCTCCACATGCAGGGCGATCTTGGAAAAGAAGTCGTTGGAGATGTCCGGCACGATCATGCCGATGGTCCGGGACTGGGCCATACGGAGGCTCTTCGCCGCCATGTTCGTGACGTAGCCGTATTCCTTTAGGGCGGCTTCCACGCGTTTGCGGGTGTCTTCGGAAAAACGGCCGCTGCCGTTGATGACGTGGGAGACCGTGGCGACGGATACGCCGGCCGCGACGGCAATCTGGCGCATGGATGGGCGCTTGCCTGGTGTGGGCATGGGGCCTCCTGCTGCTTTCGGGTGGTTAACAGATTAACCGAGATTGTAGCGCATGCGCGATGCCGTAATGGGTCGCTTCGAAGTCGTTTTGTCGCGCTCGGTCTGCACCTTGGATAAGAAGGAGTTCGTCGAGCACTCCGATCCGGAGCGCACGCGCGTCAACATCCCGCTGTTCCAGCAGGGCATCATGATACAGCAGCTCAACTCCGAGAAGCTCGTGGTCGAGACCATGGTGAAGTTCTGCGGCTAGTAATTACTGCATTACATATTCTGTTGTCACCTGGGAGGCTTGTTTTTGCGGGCCTCTTTGTGTTGCTATGGAGCCCTGGCCTGTCGATAAACAAAGCGCCCGCTTGCCGGGGAGCAAGCGGGCGCTTCTGAGCGAATATGTTTGCGGCCATAGCCGCTGCAGGTGATGGGTTGTCGACTAGTTAGTCGTCGTGCCGGAATCGTCACCCGAGGTGGAGCCAGAAAGTGCGACCGTCAGCGTGATCGTGCTGTCGGTGGACTGCTTGCCGGTGGGGGAGACGCCCGTAACGGTGGCATCCTCGTTACCGCTCACGGGATTGCCGTTCTGGTCACAGAAGCCAATGTTATAGAAACCGGCGTTGTTGAGCGCGGTAACGGCGGCGGAAATGCTCTTGCCGTACAGGTTGCCCGGGACGGTGGCCTTGCCGGACTTCTTGGCAATGACGACGGTAATCGTGGCGCCGGGCTTCTGCTTACCGCTGGGGTTCCAGCTGATCACGGTGCCCTCGGTAACAGAGTCGTTCTCCTGGTAGCTCACGTCGACGCCAAAACCTGCCATATCGAGGGCGTTGCGCGCCTGGGCCTCGGTCATGTCGGTCAGGTCGGGGACGGACGTGGTATCCGGGCCGCTCGAGACCTTGTACGAGATGGTCGTGCCCTTCGCGACTTCCTTACCGGCTCCGGTGCCCTGCTCAAAGACCTGGCCCTCATCGGCCTCGTTGGCCTCCTCGGAGGCGTTGCCCTTCAGGCCAACGCTTGCCAGCGCGGCTTCTGCCTGGTCCTTGGTCAGGCCGACAAGCTGGGGAACCTCAACCTTCTCAGAGGGCTTGGGGCCCTTGGAGATTACCAGGTTCACCTTAGTGCCCTTGGCCTTCTTGGTGTTGCCGTTGGGCGTCTGCTCGGCGACCTTGCCCTCGTCGACATCGTCGTTGTAGCTTTGGTCGATGGTGCCGACCTCGAGGCCGGCTTCCTTGATCAGCTCGACGGCAGTCTGCTGGTCCTTGCCCAGTACGTCGGGCACGGCGACCTGCTCGCCGCCAAAGAGTCCTGTGGCAAAGGCCACCACGATGCCGATGACGGCAACCGCTGCCACCACGGCGGCGATGATCTTGTTCTTGTTGGATTTGGGCTCTTCGACCTCGTAGGAGCCGGTGGAGCCCGAAACCGAGCTACGGGCGGTATTCTGGCCGCTCACGCCCGAGACAGGACGCACCATGGCGCGCGTCTGATCGGAAAGCTCACGAGTCTTGGTGGCGCCCAACTCACCGGGGGCACCGATGATGCGCGTGGGCTCCGAGACGTTGACGGCACGGCCCGACAGGTAGCTGTTGAGCACCTGACGCAGCTCGTCGGCGGTCTGGAAGCGGTTTGCCGGGTCCTTCTCCATGCACTTGAGGATGATGCGCTCAAGGTCGGCGTCGACACCGGAGTTGATCTGGCTCGGCGGAATAGGCAGCTCGTTGACCTGCTTGAGTGCGACCGAGATAGCGTCGTCACCGTCAAAGGGGACGCGGCCGGTGGCGCACTCGTACATCACGACGCCCAGCGAGTAGATATCCGAGGTGGGGCCGAGGTCCTGACCACGGGTCTGCTCGGGGCTGACGTAGTGGGCGGTTCCCAGCACGTTGTTGTCTTGCGTGAGGTGGCTGTTCTTGGCGCGCGCGATGCCAAAGTCCATCACCTTGATGTTGCCGTCGGGCAGCACCATGATGTTCTGCGGCTTAATGTCGCGGTGGATGATCTCGTGCTTGTGGGCGACCGAAAGCGCGGAGCTGATCTGCGAGCCGATCTGCGCGACCTTCTTGGGGTCGAGGGCGCCGTGGCTCTTGATGCCGCTCTTAAGGTCGGTTCCGCGCAGGTACTCCATGACGATGTAATAGGTGTCGCCGTCCTTGCCCCAATCGTAGACGCCCACGATATAGGGGGAGGAGAGGCCGGCTGCTGCCTGGGCCTCCTGCTTAAAGCGTGCGGCGAAGGTCGCGTCGCCAGCATACTGCGGCAGCATGATCTTGACGGCTACCGTGCGGTCGAGAACCTGGTCCTGTGCACGGTAGACGGTCGCCATGCCGCCTGTTCCCACCTTATCCTTGAGGAGGTATCTTCCCCCGAGGACCCTCTGTTCCATTCCTGCTCCTAACATAACTATTCGCTCAACGATGTGTGTAGTACCTACGATGTGGCCGCTGGGGCCGTGTGACGCGTTGCCGCTAACCCTTAGGCCGCGGCGCGCCTCGGGTGTCCGATTCGATCATGGGCATCACGCTCCCTGTGCGGCAAGCGCCGCGGTCAGGACGATACCGGCGATCTTGGCGGCCTTGACGTCATGCTTGTCGAAATCCTCCAAGGCCACCGAGATGGCGACCGTGGGTGAATCGTAAGGTGCAAAGCCAACGAACATCGAGTTGACGTTGGTGCCGCCAGTCTCGGCCGAGCCGGTCTTGCCGGCGACCTTGACGCCGGGGATTTGGGCATCGGTGCCGGTGCCGGACTGGACGACGGCAAGCATGGCCTGCTTGACCTGGTCGGCCGTGGCGGAGCTGACGGCCTGACCAAGCGAGCGGGACTGCGTGGTCTTGACCACGGTTCCGTCCGGGGCGAGTACCTGGGCTACAAAGTACGGGTCCATGACCACGCCGCTGTTAGCGATGGCGGCGGCAATCACGGCGTTTTGCATGACGGTGGTCTGCGGGCCGGGCGTGTGGTCCATGCCGACAGGCTGGCCGGCGCCGGCCCAGGCGGTCTCCCACTCGGTCATGAGCGACGGGTCGGCCATGATGGAGGCCGCGGAGGTCAGGTCCTGGCCGAGCTTTTGGCCGTAGCCAAAGGCGTTGGCAAACTGCACGAGCGTGTTTGCGCCAACTTCGTTTGCCACCTGGCCAAAGACGACGTTGGAGGACACGGCAAAGGCCTGCTGCAGGCTGATGGTGCCGTAGCTCTCGTTGGCATAGTTGGTGACCGGTGCGTTGCCGATGTCCATGGAGCCGGGCGCCTGGTAGGTGCTGGTAAGGCTGGCGGTACCGGTCTCGAGTGCCGCGGAAAGCGTAACGACCTTAAACGTTGAGCCCGGCGTGTACAGCGCGTCCATGGCGCGATTGTACATGGAGCCGTCCTCGCCGCC
>CABTAA010000014.1 GCA_902482615.1 uncultured Collinsella sp. | reverse complement strand
CGGCGTGCCGGCGACGCTGATGGGATTGCCGGCGGCGTCAATCTTAAAGAGCTCGGGGCTCGCCCACATCTCGACGGAGTCGCGCGAGACGTAGATGGGCAGATCGCCGATGATCAGGATGTCGCGCTCGTTGGCGTAAGCCTTGAGGCGGCTCCACTGGCGATCGAAGAAGTACTGCGTCATCTGGTGATACAGCATGCGCTCGGGATGATCGGCGCAAACTTTGCTGCTGGCGTCGCCGCGGGTACGAAGCTCCTCGGGCCACTCCCAAAACGCCCTAAGGCCGCACTCCTCCTTAACGGTCATAAACTCGCAGTAGGGGATGAGCCAGTCCTCGTTGGCCTGGATAAAGTCATCAAAGTCCGCAGGCTTGTTAGTGGCAAAGCGCTGGACGGCACGGTCGAAAATCTGACGGCGACCGCCAAAGATGGCGCCGTAGTCGACGTTGGTGGGGTCAGACCCCAGATACACGCCGTCGATATCGCACTGCTCCAGATAGCCGGCCTCGATAAGCTCGGCAAAGTCGATGAAATTGGGGTTGCCCGCACGGGCCGAGAACGACTGATAGGGCGAGTCGCCATAGCTCGTTGTCGTAAGGGGGAGAATCTGCCAGTAATGTTGTTTGCACGAGGCGAGGAAATCGACAAAGTCATAGGCGTTCCAGCCAAAGCCGCCGATACCGTAAGGTCCGGGCAATGACGAAACGGGCATCAGAACACCGCTTGCACGCTCCATGGATGCACTCACCGTCCTTTTGAATAAGGGGCTGCGCCGTAGATGGATAGACGGCTCGTCCCGAGTTTCCATTTCTATTGTCCCTATTGTAGAACATGTTGTTTAAACATGTATAGAGAGAATGAAAAAGTTGCCGACTTTCGGTGAATGGTAGTGCGCCATAGACGATATGAGTTGAACATTGGGAGCTCCGCCCCTTGCGGCTCTTTTGTGGGTCGGGCGACAATGGTCGTCGTCATTAAAGACCGGCTGCCAGCCAGGTTGCAACAATGCAAGAAGGGTTCACATTCAGTTGGCCGTTGACACAAACAATCGCGCGAAGACCTCGTCTTCTTCGGTAAGTCCAGGCGCGGCAAGACGCGCATGGCAGTCGCCCTCACGATGCGCGCGGTCGCCGCGGACATGTCGGTCAGGTTCTGGCAGACCGCGCAGCTGGTTCTCGAGCTCGGCAACGCGAAGCGCAAGGGAACGCTGTCGAAACTGTTGAACGACGTGTCGCCCGCGAGGCTGCTCGTGCTCGACGAGTTCGTCTACGTCCCCTGCGACGTAGACGGTGCGAGGGTTCTCTACCAGGTCATTTCCGTCCATGTAGTGCTCGTGGGCCGCGGCGTCGTCGGGCTCGTCGAAGGAGAGGGACTCCGTCCAGTCCCAGTAGGCCCCCGTCCAGGCGCCCCTGCGCCTGCCGGCCGGCGTCGTCTCGTCGAAGACGAGGCCGTGGCGCAGCAGGAACTTCGACATCCGCTGCTTGGCGTGTTGCAGGTCGTCGCGCGCGTCCTCGAGGGCGCTCGTCGGGGACCCACACCTCGACGACGTTGCGGCGCGCCAGCATGCGTGCCAGCCACTCGGCGTCGCGGCGGTCGTTCTTGCGGCCGCGGTCGGCCGCGGGCCGGTGCATCTTCGGGACCGCCCCGACGACGCAGCCGAGGCCGAGGGCCCGCAGCGCGCGGCCGCGGTTGATGGTACGACCATTGTCGCCCGACCCACGAGAGAGCTGCAAGGGGAGAGGCCCCAATGTTCAACTCATATCGTCTGTTGTGCCAGAGTCGCTCGGGAAAGCGCGACCGACGCAGCGCGCTGTTTTCCAGTCACATCCAGTTCGGGTTGATTTCAGCATGCGATAAGAAACTGGATTTGAATTTCGACTCGAAAGATGGGCAATGCTGATGAGAAACGCTTGGAGTTCGGGATTGCGCGGCGTGAAGCGACCCTCTTCTTATCGAGTTCGTTACAATGTAGGAAAAACAGTAAGTAAGAAGACCTCTGATTGCTTTAGGAGGAGCTGTGGTGAATAGCGCCCAGAAGATCGATAAGTCCATCCAGAAGATGATGACTCTCGGAAGAAGGCTTGGGATTCTGTTTACGGCGCTGTTTATAGCGGTGTGTTGCTGTTCGGTGGTGGTGGTTATTTCCATTGGGCTTATGGCTGCTCAAGGAAACCTATATGATCCATCAAAGACGGTTTCCGTAGTGGTTCCTTTGATGTATCTTCTGATTTCCGGAGGGGCCACATGGACCCTGCGGGGAATCAGCATGGACATGGCTCATGGCGAATCGCCCTTTACCCTTTTCGCATGCTCGAAGAATCTCGATTATCGGGTGGCTGTTTGTTGCAGCGGCAATAGGTGACCTCTTGTTTTCTCCGGGGTTTCTTTCGATAGTGATTGGCCCCTTCGACTTGCTGGGGAACGCCTATTCGATGTTTGAAAACCTGGCCCTGCCCATAGATATTGGTGCTGTGCTGGGGGCCGTTTGCTGCTTCTCGATTTCTGCGATAGGGCGCTACGGAGCTCTGCTTCAAGACCAGACCGAGGATTTGGTGTGAGGGGCGGCATGGACTATCTGATTATTGAGCTTGAAAGCTTATTGCTTCGACGCGGAAAGACGAGTACGGATATCATTCGGGCGACCGGGCACACACCGGCAAGTATCTCAAAAATACGAAATGGCAAGGTGAAGGCAATTAGGTTAAAGACATTGCTGGATATTTGCGTAGAGCTTGATTGCCAGCCTGGCGATCTTATTAAGCGCGTCAACGAAAGAGAACTTGAGGAACTGGCGACGCGGCGCGCCCGCAACGCGCTGAGCAGGGCGACCGCGACGGGTGATGACCCGGTCCTGGAGTCAGATCATGTTTACGTGGTCGATCTTAGAGACGACTGAGGCTGGAGAATAAAAAAGTATTGAGCAGGTGCAGCCCGTGAAAACAACGGTTTTCACGGGCTGTTCATTCAACGTCCTGCAGTGGCCTGTATTTCTCGCCGCGTCACTGGGGAACGAGAGAGTCATTTCCTGTGCTGTATTGAGTGGGGGCTTCCCACCGATCGTTCCATCGACGGTGTGTTATCAACCGTCGGTTTGGGGGAGGCCGGCGGGAAGAAAGTGAAGAACTTCTCAATGGGAATGAGGAGGCGTCTCGATCTGGCCATAGCGTTGCTGGGCGATCCGGAGCTGTTGATCCTGGACGAGCCGACAAACGGCCTGGATCCGATGGGGATAGTCGAAGTAAGAAAAATCCTTACGCATCTTAACAAAGATCAAGGTAAAACGATTCTCGTATCCAGCCACAATCTTGAGGAGATGCACAAGCTGGCAACTGATTACCTCTTCATAAGTCATGGTCGCCTCATTCGAAGGATGACCGCACCTCAGCTGGAAAAGTCATGCCGCGGTGGTTTCGTGTTGCATGTGGACGATCTGGAGCGAACGAGATTGGTTCTCGGAGATGAGACCTCACATTCTTTTCTGCCGGACGGCAGCGTCCTTATGCGCTATGAGGAGAAAAAGGAAGGGCGGGGCATTGCAATCGAAGCGCTCTCGACCGCAGGTGTGAGGGTTGCGGAGGCGTATTCTCATAGGAAGAGCCTTGAGGAGTTTTATTCGGAGCTCATCGGTCGAGAGAGCGAGCTGTGATGAAACGCGAGTTCATCTCAGCTTTTCGGAGCGAGGTATGGTTGCTCGCCAGGCACCCGGCGACCGCTCTGATGATTGCGCTTGCGGCTGTGCTGTATGTGGTTGCGGCTGCGACTTCGTCTGAGGTGCTGATCATGGTCGCCGGTGATGACCCGTATACGCTTGGAGGGGCTATAGGTTTTATTGGAAACCTAGTGGATGCAGGGGACGTTTTGGGCTCTGTTGCCCGGACGTCTTTCGCGTCTACAGTGGTCTGGATTCCGGTGACGATTCTCTACGCGGTTTACGCTACGTCGAGAGACTTTGAATCCGTGGCTTACGCCGTATCGAGATCGCGAGGGGTGTCGCAGGCGGCGATTGTGATCACGAAGCTGTTGGTGAACTGCACTCTGGTCGGTGCCGTGTATCTTCTTTCTACGACTGCGCTGTATTTAACCAAGATGGCCCAATGGGACGTTGGGGCCTCGTGCTCAGGGTTTGCCCAATTTGTATCGATTGCGCTGATGATCGCGCTGCTGCTCATTTCGATGTACGCCGCTACCTTCGCCCTGTATTTGCTCACGAGGAGTGTGGTGGCGAGCAGCGTCGTTGCAATAGCGGTTTCGACATTTGTGATGGTGTGGTTCCCAAGTACATACGGAAGCGGTCAGCCCAGCTTGCTGCTCATGCTCTCGCCCGTGTATTACCTGATGAACCTGTGTTCCCTGAGTATGCAGAATGTTGGTGTAATTCAGGTTTTGCTGTATGCGGGCGGCACTGTGCTTGTGTCGGTTGGAGTTGCGCTCGTCTCGCTATTTGTAAGGACGGCGGTTCGATGAATCTTGGGATGTCGGTCAGGGCGGAACTGTTCCGCGCAAGGAGAATGAAACTCGCCGTGATAATAGCGCTGATGTATTTGGGCATCGCGGGGATTTATGTGTTTGCCGGGTCCGGCGCATGGGTCTCCGCAGGGGGAGAGGGCCAGTTCTTTGGCTTTTCCGCCGATCCGGGCTATCTTTTCTCGATAGGGGTTGGGCCAACGGGTATCTCTTCCTGGCTAAGTGTCGTCTCCATGGCGCATACGGTGTTCTTCCCAATCGTCTCTGTTGTTGTGGCGGGGACGCTATTCGGTGATGCGACGAGCGTGTCGGCAAGGGGAGTTTCGATTGCTCGGGGCTTCCGCAGCTGGCAGCTGTTTGCGGCAAAGACATTGGCTTGCGAAGTGTATACGCTGTGCCCCTACATCGTGTTTACTCTCGGTGTCGCTGCGGTCTTTGCCGTGTGCTCCGGAAGCGGTCTAGACAGCCTTACGGTTGGTAATGTGACCTCGGCACTCCTGTCGAATATCGTTATAGACGCCGCTTATACGCTGATGGTTGCGGTTGCATATGAGGTGTTCAGGATCAGATCTCTTGTGTCGGGAGCCTTGCTGGTCGCAACGTTCGCGGGCCTTGTTATCGCGATGAGTTTCCCAACCGTTTTACCCCCGGTTCACATGGCTTATTGGATGAGGGCGTGCGGGGCTGCCGGCGGGACGGTCCTGATGGCTGCATGCGGCCATGCGGTCATCGTGTCGCTCGCATGTCTATTGCTGCTTTCGTGCAGTTTTTATCGAAGAAGGTAGTGCGCTGGCGTATGCGCAGCGTCTGAGGGTCGATATGGATTTGATTGGAAATGGAGATGGTGCGAAGTGAAACTGTCGCAATTTAATGTGGTGCATGAACATAACGGAAGTCTTCTTATCATGAATGCGCGAACCGGCGGCATCCTGTCGTTAAATCCGGAATACGCGCAGAAATTCAAAAGGATTCAAGAAGGGGACGTTCGGGATGCCGATGATCTTGTCGCGGAGCTGATAAGGGGAGGCATCCTAGTCAATGAGGAGAGGGACGAGCTTGGGGAGATCAGGTTGCAAAGTCGCGCCGCGCGCTTTGCGAATACTGCTCTGTCCCTTACCATTGCGCCAACGATGGCTTGCAACTTTTGCTGTCCCTACTGCTATGAAAAGGGACAGGCGTACACGACGATGGGCGAGGAGGTTTGACACAGCTCTCCAAGTTCGTGAAAGATTACTATCCTGGTATCGCAAGTCTCTCAGTTGGATGGTACGGCGGCGAGCCTCTGCTCGGAATGAAGATGATCGAACGGATTACGTCGGATCTGAAAGATGTCGTGGGGCCAACGTGTGAATATTCCGCATCGATAGTGACAAATGGCTATCTGCTGACGCCTGATGTTGCAAGGAGGCTCGCGGCATGTGGTGTGACGAGCGCGCAAGTGACTATAGATGGATCGAAGTCGGATCACGATTCGAGAAGGATTCTTCACGACGGAAGCCCTACATACGAACGTATTCTCAAGAACGTCAAAGAGTGTGCCGACATCATCGATATTTCGATAAGGAGCAACGTCGACAAGACCAACATCGAGGCCGCTCAAGAGCTATTGGATTATCTCGAGCTAAATGGCCTGATGAATAAGGTTCACTTCTATTTAGCCCCTGTTGACGATATCAATCAGGTATGTGCGAACGACAGCCACTGCTTTACTGTAAAAGAGTTCTCGTATGAGGAGACTGAGTTTTATAAAAGGGCAATTGCGCGGGGCTTCAAAGTTCAACCTTTTGGTGGGACGAATTTCGGGATATGTTGCGCCGTTGGAATCAACTCGTACGTGGTTGATCCCGTCGGAGATTTGTATAAGTGCTGGGATGACATTGGAATGAAGGAGCGGAGGGTCGGAACTATTTTCGAGCCGCCAATGTTGAGCAAGAACATGATTAACTGGATGGCATATGAGCCGGATGACCCGGAATGCCAAGAGTGCTTTGCTTTTCCCATGTGCATGGGAGGGTGCCCCAACCACGCCTTAAACGGTGAGGGGAAACGTTGCGTTTCCTTCCGGTATGATGCCGAGCAAAAAATGCTGCTCTCCCAGATGATGAATACGGCAAAACGGGGTGCGGGGCAAAATGAGGCTGATGCTTAATCTCTGTAGAAAATATATACTGGGCGGTCGATTCTACGCCTATCTTGTCGTAACAGTTTTGGTCGGGCTGCTTGCGCTTGCGGGTCCCTTTCTTACCGGCATAGTGGTAAACCGATTGGCGATGCCGGCCAGCGCCGATCTTGCCGCCGTTCTCGTTTGTTGCCTTATTTTGGTTGCGGTCCAAGCGGTTCGAGCGGGACTAGTGTATTGCTCAGAGATGCTGTACATCAACCTTCAGTCGCATGCGGGGTTCGGCTTAAATGCGGATACGCTTGAGCACGTGAAGCACCTTCCCCAGGCATTCTTCGAGGGCTTCAACGCGTCGTATTATAACCAGCAAATCAATCACGACGCTAATGACCTTGTCATCTTCGTAATCAACTCGGTTGTGGGGGTTTCAAGCAACGTTATCACCCTTTTGTCCGCCCTGTTTGTTCTCGGTAGCCTGAATATCAAGTTGAGTGTGGTCTGCCTTGTTCTTGCGGCAGCGAGTGCCGCTTTTTATGCGGTTTCACGCGCAAGGCTGTTTGAGAGAAGTTTTGACGTACAAGAGCAGAGCGCGAGGTTTTTTTCCTGTCTACAAGATCAGTTGGAGAAAGTTGATTTCATCCGCAAACATGCTTTGTTCGATAGGTCCCGCGCTGTACTGGTCGAAGCTTTTAATGGGCTCTATCCAACGATGAGAGCAAATCAGGAAGTAGGGTCTAGATTTACCTTTGGCAACGCGTTGGTCGCTTCCGCCGCTCAAGGATGTCTTCTTGCTGTGGGCGCGGTTGAAGTGATGGGCGGGAGACTGTTGCCTGGTTTTCTCGTGACTGCTGTTGGATATTATTCGAACTTAAGCTCAGCGGTACAGTATTTGTTGGGCTGGGGAAGGGATTACCAGACTAATCGCGTATGCTATGAGCGGCTGAAAAGAATTTGGGATGTCCCGGTGGAAGCGAATGGCAAATTGGCGCTTGGTCCGATTGAGGAAATCCGTCTAGAGAACATCAAGCTACGTTATCCAGGGGCGGAAAGGGTCGCGTTAAGCATTGAGGGGCTCGCGTTTTCCAGGGGTCGGCTATATGGAATCTCGGGGCCGAATGGTTCGGGGAAGAGCTCGCTGCTGTCAGTGATATTGGGGCTATATCCAGATGACACAGAAGGGGCCGTTCGCTACAACGGGGTGTCACAGCGTTGCATCGATCGATATGCATTGCGGCGGTGTCGAGTCAGCATTACGGAGCAAGAACCCCCTATCGTTGAGGGGACGATTCTCGATAATCTTACGCTGCTTTCTGATGATTACGAGATGGATAAGCTGAATCGGATGCTTGTCATATTGGGGCTAGACGAAATGGTTGCTTCTGTGGAGAACGGGGCAACGGCGATGCTTGACGGCGGGAAAGGAGGGGTGTCCGGCGGCGAGAAGCAAAAGATTGCAATTGTGAGACAGCTGTTGAAATCGCCGGACGTTATGCTTTTTGATGAACCGACCTCAGCACTTGATGCGAAGAGTCGAGGCGCGCTGATCAAATTGCTTCATGAAATTAAGAGAGACCATATTGTAATCGTTGTCACTCATGACGAGGAGATGCTTGCCGCCTGTGACGAGGTCATTTCGACGGCTGGATGATTATCGGATTGTGGCGTTGAAGACCAAGAAACTTGAAATGGCGTGGGCTCTGGGTAGGTCTCCACGGGTACGCCGTCGGTGCTGTACTCGACCGCCCGGCAAGAAGGTTTTATAGCGTGTTTCCCCAGAGAGGTCCCTTTGTCCGGTAGTGGCGAGGGGAGCCTCTCTTTTGCTCACCTCTTGCGGCGGAGGGGGACACCATGCGCCTATGCAGGGCAAACTGCGCGTTCTTGTCGAATGATGGGCTATGTGTAGAGATGATGGTCTCGGGTAGAGGCCGTGTCGCGCTCGGCTGCGATGAGCCAGGCAATTCAATCTTCATCCGGGAGGGCCTTGGCAAGACAAGCAGGGCGAAGACCTTGGCGACGTTCGGGCGCCACACGGCTCCCGTCAACAATCTGTCACTGAAGAGCCAGCACTACAACGCGAAGCTGCTCAAGGGCGTTCCCGACGGCCAGAACCCGCTGGGGCCCGTGAACCGGATGCGCTACTTCATGCAGTGCTTCCTGAGGGCTCATCCCGGCTCCAACCGGGACGACATGCGGGGCTGTGGCTATGAGTCCGCCCGAGGACAAGCTTGAGAAGGTCGCGATGGTGCTCGATCGGGCAATGCGATACCCGAAAACGCTCAGGTTCAGGCAGTTCTATGCAAGAAAGCCCAGTTCAGATGAGTTCGACGAGCAATATTTATCAACACAGTGCAAGGGGGGATTATATTTGTATTTCATCCGTGTTGAGCTTCACACGGTGCGCGACTCATCGCAAACTGGCGGGCGCAGCGGAAAGAAAACCGACTGCAGACGAACGATCGATATCGGGAGCAAATAGCCACCGGATGCTTTTCGGTCTCCTACGCGTCGACCTCCGCGATTTCTTCTGCGTCTCGCCAAGTTGAAAGGAGCGATGTCGAAAACTCCTTTTCGGTTAGCGTCAAGACATCCTTCACGCAAAAACCTTTCAATTTGTCAGGAAGCCCAAAACGCGCTTTTTTCCTAATCGAGCTGGCAACCCGCTTCAACGCGGTCTTGTTCTTGTCCTCGTTGTATACCAAAACAAAGACGCAGTGCTCGCGAAACCATCTCGTCCTCTTTCCCCACAGGTCCGAGCAGATCAAAACGCTGTCCTTGCACTTCTCGATGAGGGCGTCCCTTTGGCCAAGATTGATACCAAGCTCTTCGTCATCCTTGGGATTGAGCCTCTTCCCCAGCGTCTCCTTCAGACTGCCGTTTTTAAATTCGACTAGATATAACGTTTCCCGATCGCAATACAGCGCATCGGCGGAGCGCGGGAGTTGCATCCACCTATTGACCTTCTTGCAGTAGCATTCTTTAACAGAGTCAAAATTGACAACAGGCAAATCGTCATCCACAAGAGAGACGCTCCCGTCTCTGGATGTTTTGGAGATGGTCGACGTGCAGTCCCTTAGGATACAGGTCCTGCAACGGGAGCAACCATCGCTGCCATCTGGCACCGCGGGAGAGTTCGGATGAGGGCAGGAGGCGCACAGGTCGCTACTCAAGGCCGTACTCCTCCCTCTCAAGCGTATCAAAAGGAGCCGCCAGCTTCTCGTAGGCGACCTCAGTCGAGCCGGTTATATCGGCAAAGCGAGAGCGTCCATCAGTGCAGGTCTCCGCAAGATAATATGAGCACAATCCATCAACAGCGTGCTTCTTAGAATACACTTCGATCGCATTCAGGAAATATGGACTATGGGTGCTCATTAAGACGTGCATCCCGAGCTCTTTCTGGAGCAGCACGATTATCTCGGCGAAGGCCAGCTGCCATGCAGGATGAAGATGAATCTCGGGTTCATCGAGGATAATAGTCCCTCCGGCATCTAGCGCGCCGGACTTCAAGAGCACCTTCATGATGGCGAACGTCTTCAAGCCAGCAGAAAGGTTCCCAGGCTCCAACCCCCGAGCGAAGCCCTCTTCGAGATACGTAAGGTGACCGCGACTTTCGCTCCTCTCGAAATGCCCCGGACATAAGGAGGAAACCTTGTCCATGAGAACCTTCAGGTGTCGCTCCTTCGCGATCTCTTCGAACAGCGAGGACTCGCTGTCATCGTTACGGATGGTCGCCTGAATCAAATCTTGCCGCAGCTCCTCCTGGTGTCCAAGGAGGGGCTTGAACCGAAAAGCGGGGCCGTAGGGTCCTCCGAGAGAATCGATCAGGAACGGGTCGTCCAGATAATGCGCCCTGAATCGCAAAACCCTCCTATCGTGCACCTCCGCCACCTCGTCACTTGCAACCGAGAAAACCGTAGATGCGTCCTTTATCTGGAGTTCGACCTTCCCGGGCTCTTCGCCGAAAACCGAATTGATCTGGCCGTTGAACTCGCTTCGGAACCTGTTTGTCGCAATCGCACGAAATACCTCATCATCGGAGATATCCATGATCTCGATAATCTGATCGGCAACTCCTGCTACGCCATTCGTGAAATCGGATTCGATCTCACGGGAGATCTCCTCCCCGTAATACTCCTTTATCTCATCAATAAGCTCGTCCCTCGTGCACTCGCCCGAAAAAACCCTGTCGATGAAACTATTCATTCTTCCAGCAGTTCGCCTGTGGCGAGACGTGGAGTCGAGAGGGCTTCCCACATATGCCTTCCTGATGGCGCGCTCAACACTATTGCGCCTCATGCGGTCGATTTTGTTCTCCGAATCGGACATGCTGTTGAAGGCCGCATAAAGCGCTTTTCCAACCGTGCTTTTCCCCGTCCCGTTCTCCCCGGCGATCACGGCAATACCATTAATCTCGATATCGGCCTCAGCGACCCTGCCGATGTTTTTCATCTTGATTTTCAATGCATATCACCAGCTCTAAACTCGCGAGACTCAATAGCTCGATTATCGCACAGAGAGATCGACTTCTCGAGGACTCCCTAAATGGAACGCGCGGTGAGGACATGGCTCGCCGCCGTCCGCTTCGCGTTCGCGCGGGGGAAGGTGACGACCAGGGACCTCTCCGGGCTCATCGAGAGGAGCGCCAGATTCTCCTCGTCCATTTGAACTGTATCGTATTCAAGGACACTTGACTTAGAGGAATGGCGTTGAGCGGCGATAATCGTTTCAGCGCCAAAAAGAAAGGAGTGTCAGTCATGGCAGACGGGCCCTCCTACACAGCGGGGTACCGCGCCGAGGCCGCAGACTTCGCCGCCGCGTCGGGGAAGCCCATCGCCCAAGTGGCAGCCGACCTCGGCATCAACGAGAAGACCCTGGGAAGATGGGTGACGGTCAGGAAGAAGGAGCTGACCAACCACCCGGTCGCGGCGGCCGCAAGTGCATGCGCGAGCTCGAGCCCGAGAACGAGCTCCTAAAAGGCCCCGGTCTCACATTGGAGACCGGGGCCAAAAAATCTATCGCGGGGGAGTGGCTACGCGGCGGCGGCGAAGCCGTGGGGGTTATGGCTCTGCCAATTCCAGCTGTCACGGCACATATCCGCGATGTCGTACTGGGCCTTCCAACCCATCATGCGCTCGGCCTTGGAGGCATCGCACCAGTTGGCGGCGATATCGCCGGCACGGCGCTCGCGAATCACGTAGGGCAGCTCCTTGCCGCAGGCCTTGGAGAAGGCGGCGACGACCTCGAGTACCGAGGTGCCGGTGCCGGTGCCCAGGTTAAAGATCTCGACGCCGGTCTTGCCGTTCATCCAGTTGAGGGCGGCAACGTGACCAGATGCCAGGTCGCACACGTGGATGTAGTCGCGCACGCCGGTGCCGTCGGGGGTGGGGTAGTCGTTGCCAAAGACCTGAACGGCCTCGAGCTTACCGACGGCGACCTGGGCGACGTAGGGCACCAGGTTGTTGGGGATGCCCTTGGGGTCCTCGCCGATCAGGCCCGACGGATGGGCACCGATGGGATTGAAGTAACGGAGCAGCACGACGTCCCACTCGGGGTCGGCGGTGTGGACGTCCATGAGGATCTGCTCAATCATCCACTTGGTCCAACCATAGGGGTTGGTCGCGGGCTTCTTGGGGTCCTCTTCGGTGACGGGCGGATTGTCCGGATCGCCGTAGACGGTCGAAGAACTCGAGAAGATGATGGACTTGCAACCGTGGTTGCGCATGACATCGATGAGCACCAGGGTGTTCTCGATATTGTTGTGATAGTACTCGACGGGCTTGCTCACCGACTCGCCAACGGCCTTAAAGCCGGCGAAGTGGATGACGCGGTCGATCTGGTGGGTATCGAAGATCTTGTTCATCGCATCGCGGTCGAGCACGTTGGCCTCGTAGAAGGTGAGGTTCTTGGCGGCCTCGTCGCCCACGATGGTCTTGACGCGGTCGATGGCAACGGCGCTGGAGTTGGAGAGGTCATCGACGACGACAACCTGGTAGCCACCCTCGAGCAGCTGAACGACGGTGTGCGAGCCGATAAAGCCGGCGCCGCCGGTAACGAGGACGCAGGTGTCTTTGGGGTCGAGTGCTTTGGACATGTAGTCTCCTATCGAATCAGGAACACTTCTTGAGGGGAGTATAGCGCAGCTGGGCGCGCCCAAAACACGCGGGTCAGGAAAACCAGAGGAATGATGTTAACGTACTCATAGGGTGTTATTTGCATAATTCTTACCTTTGGTGTGGGACGTATTTGCGAGCCGCTGACCATGCTTTTCCAGCCGTTCGTGGAAATAGTTGGGACAAGCGCGATGTGCGTTAATATGTTTGAGTTGAGCGACATATAAATAAGCATGTAACGGAGTACATATGTCACCAAACAACGATTCCATTTTTACGCAGGAGCTTTCGCGCCGCACTGCCCTCAAGGCTCTTTTCGGCGCTGCTTCCGCGGCTGTTCTTTTTGGCCTGCCCACCCGCGCCCATGCGGCTGAGGCCAGCCAAGAAACCACCGACAAACTGAATGCCGCCCAGGCCCAGCTCGACGAGGTCCAGGCTCAGCTCGACAGCATTGCCAATGAGTACGCGGCGCTCGCCAACAAGAATGCCCAGACCCTCAGCGATATCGAAGGTGTGCAGGGTCAGATCGACGACACCCAGGAGCAGATCGACACCAAGAAGTCGGAGCTCAAGAAGAAGCGTAACGACCTTTCCGATCGCGTTGCCGCCAGCTACAAGTCGGGCGGTACCAATATTCTGTCGTTGCTGCTCGCCTCTGGCTCGTTTGAGGAACTCGTCGCCAACGCGCATTACGTCGAGAAGATCAACAAGAGCGACCGCGACGCCATCGAGGACATCCAGACCATCCAGAAAGAGCTCGATACACAGAAGTCAGAGCTCGAGTCGCAAAAAGCCGACTTGGAGAAGCTCAAGGACCAGCAGACGGCTCAGATGCAGGACATGCAGGCCAAGCAGCAGGAGGTCCAGACGGTTCTGAACGGCCTCTCCGACGATGTCAAGGAGCTCATGGCCCAGCGCGATTCCGAGATTCTTGCTGCCGCTCAGGCCGAGGAGGCTGCCAAGAAGGCTGCCGCTGCCGCGGCTGCCGCAAACAAGAACAATTCCTACTCGGGTGGTTCAAGCTCGGGTGGCGGATCGTATGCGCCCGGAACTCCGCAGCAGAATGCCGGCTCGGGCAAGCAACAGGCCGTCGTCAACGCGTGCTACTCCACGCCTTCGCCGGGTCAGAATTGGTGCGCGGCGTGGGTTACCAACGTGTTCCGTAACGCCGGCGTGGGCTACTTTGGCGGCAATGCGTGCGACATGTTTAACGCCTGGTGCTACAGCTCTAATCGTTCGGCGCTGCAGGTGGGCATGATCGTGGCCGACTCGTCGCACAGCGGCACCGGTACGCCGGGTCTGCTGTACGGACACGTGGGCATCTATGTTGGCGGCGGCATCGTTATGAGCAACGAGGGCGCCATCACGTCGAGGTCGCTTGACTCGTTCATTGGGTTCTACGGCACTGGCTCTGGCGTGCGCTGGGGCTGGCTTGGCGGTATTGCGCTGTCGTAACGATAAGTTGGGCCGGGACAGTCCGAGAGGTATAAGGTTGCCTGCTCGGACAGTCCTGCTCGCACGGAGAGCACATTAAGTGCTCTCCGGCTCGTGCGGAACTCGCGATCAACCTTATACCTCTCGGACTGTCCCGGCCCTCTCGGGTCCTGAGCGCGACACACCGGACTGGTTGTCTGAATAAAAGAAAGTGAAGGCCCCTTTCGGGGCCTTCTTTTTTATAGGAATTCTCCGACTCGGTGGACTTCGGGTTCGAGGTCTACGTCGAACTGCTGCTTTACCTCGGATTGGATGTGGCGGATGAGTTCGTCGACGTCGGCGGCGGTGGCGTGGTTGGCGTTGACGATGAAGCCGCAGTGTTTTTCGCTCACCTGCGCGCCGCCGACAGCATGGCCGCGCAGACCGGCATCCATGATGAGCTTGCCGGCAAAGTGGCCCTCGGGGCGCTTGAAAGTGGAACCGGCGCTCGGCATGTCGAGCGGCTGCTTGTCCTCGCGGCGTTGGCGGTAGTCGTCCATGTCGGCCTTGATCATCGCGGCGTTGCCCGGGGCGAGGTTAAAGGTGGCAGAGAGCACGATAAAGCCGTCGTCGGCGATGCGGCTCTTGCGATAGCCCAGGTTAAGCTCGTCGACATCGAACTCAATGATATTGCCGCTGCCGCGGGTGCCGTCGTCGAGCGCGCGGGCGGGCTTATAGACGCGCACGGACTCCAAAACATCGGCCATGCAGGCGCCGTAGGCACCGGCGTTCATGTAGACCGCACCGCCCACCGTGCCGGGGATGCCGTAGGCAAATTCCAGCCCGGACAGGCCATGCTTCAGTGCCGCCTTACACAGTGCCGCAAGGCGGACACCTGCGCCTGCGGTCAGGACTGTATCTTCCACCGCGATCTCTGCGTCCAGTGCCGAAACATCGATCACCACACCGGAAAAGCCTTCGTCCGCAAACAGGATGTTGCTGCCGTTGCCCAGCAGGTAATAGCGGACAGCTTGCTCTTTGCAAAGCGCAACTGCACTGCAGAGCTGCTGCTCGTTTTCCGGCATGACAAACAGCTGTGCCGGGCCTCCGATTTTAAAGGTACAGTGCGCCGCAAGCGGTTCGTTCTCCCTGAACGGGATCGCTTCTGCCTGCAGTTTCTGCTTGAATCGTTCCATGATAACTTGCTCCTTTTGCGGTGTGGGATCAATCCATTTTATCGTCCAGACCCAGACGGATCAGCAGTTCACGCGCTGCGTTGTAACCCATCTTCTTCTGGCGGTTGTTGATGGCTGCAGTTTCCAGCACGACAGCCAGATTGCGGCCCGGTGAGACCGGAATGCTGGTGCTGGGAATACTGACGCCCAGAATGTCGTAGTATTCGTTTTCCAGACCGGTGCGCTGGTAGTTCTTAGTGGGGTCCCATGCTTCCAGCTGAACCACAAGGTCAAGGCTTTCGCTCAGCTTGACCGCGCCCACGCCGTACACACGGGCCACATTGACGATGCCAATGCCGCGCAGCTCAATGAAGTGGCGGATATTCTCCGGGGCAGTACCCATGATCTGGCAGGT